>JAKSUF010000026.1 GCA_024409145.1 archaeon
ATAATACTTTATAAAATATAATATGAATAAATTATTATATTTTTTATATTTACATTAACGATTATAAAATTAAAATAAAAATTATAATCAATTACTTTATTACTTTATAAAAGATAGGAGTTCATAGGAATTCTAATAGAATAAAAGTTATATAATTAGAATAAAAATCCTATACTGACAATAGAATTAATGCATTAAAACTATAATGCAATTATAAACTAGCAACTTTACAATCTAAAGAATGCTAAAACAGATTAAAAATATCAATTAATCTTTTAACAACAAATATTATAGAATCATAAGTTATTTGGAGATTAATAATTAATTAACAAATTAAATAATAAGATTCAATAATATTTAATTTAAGTTATTTAATATTTAACAAATTAATAATTAAAGAATTATTAATTATAATAATCATTAATTAGCATATTATTTATTATTTTAAAAAAAATAATCAGTAACCTATCCACATTTAATAATAATTACTTTTTTTGTATTGATTTATTTAGAAATGATTAAACTAATTAAATATTAGATAAATCAGATATCCAATAAATCTTATTAAATAAATTCAATCATATTAAATTTATTACATTAAGATAAAAATTAACAATTCAGAATAAATTCTTGATAAATTACTGAATTATTTATGTATATTACAGTATAATTTAAATTATAATTAATTATTATAATTGCTAGAGACAATATCTAGCTATAAATTATCTCTAATTACCAAAGCTCAAGGGAGGCTTAATATGGGAAAAGGAGAAGAATTAACTACAACAAAATATCTTATTCATGCAGAAATCAATGCAAATGGAATTGTAGAAAAACCAGATGTTGTAGGTGCTGTATTCGGACAAACTGAAGGACTTTTAAGTAATGATTTAGACTTAAGAGAACTCCAAAGAACTGGTAGAATTGGTAGAATTCAAGTAATAATCCATTCTAATGGTGGTCGTGCAAAAGGAGAAATTATAATCCCTTCCAGTTTAGATAGAATTGAAACAGCTATTTTAGCAGCATCACTTGAAACAATTAACCGTGTAGGTCCTTGTGAAGCAGCAATCCAAGTTCTTAAAGTAGAAGATGTGAGAGCTGTAAAACGTAAACAAGTTGTAAACCGTGCAAAAGAAATCTACATGAACATGATGGAAAGTGTAAGTCCTGAAAGTATGAAAATGATTGAAGAAATCAGAGAGTCTATGAGAGTTCAAGAAATCTCTGAATTCGGGTCAGGAAGACATCCAGCAGGACCTAATGTACACACTTCTGATGCAATTATTGTTGTAGAAGGAAGAAATGATGTTCTTAATTTATTAAAATATGGTATTAAAAACACTGTAGCTGTTGAAGGTGTTAATATCCCAATGGAAGTTGCAGAATTAACTAAAAAAAGAACTGTAACTGCATTTGTAGATGGTGACCGTGGTGGAGAATTAATATTAAAAGAACTTTTACAAGTTGGAGATGTCGATTATGTAACTAGAGCTCCAAGAGGTAAAGAAGTAGAAGATCTTGAAAAAGAAGAAGTATTAATTGCTTTAAGAGATAAAGCACCATTAGAACAAGTTATTAACAACCTTGATTTTAATCTCGACACTCAAGCAAAACCAAGGAATAAAAAAGATAAAAAACCAAGATTTGCTAAAAACGAGTTTAAAAAAGACAGAAATGATCGTAGAAGCAGAAACGATAAGAATGGAAAAAATGATCGTAGAAGCAGAAACGACAAAGACCGTCGCAACAGAAATGGTAAAGATAAGTACTTTGAAGAGAAAAAAATGCAAAATAGTAGAGTTAAACTCTTAAAAAATATGTTAAAAGAATTAGAAGGAACTGAAAATAGTGAAATCTTAGATGGTTCTTTAAACTTAATCAAAGAAGTAAAAGTTGAAAAACTCTACGAAGAATTGAAAACTGAAATTCCTGAAGCAGAAATCATAATTTTTGATGGAGTAATTAGTCAAAGATTAGTAGATATTGCATACTCTAAAGGAATCAAAACTTTAGTTGCATTTAAATCTAGCAGAGTAATTAAAAAACCAGAAAAACTTAGATTAGTTACATTAAACTAATTAAACTTAATATTTTATAGACAGTTTAAACTGTCTACTTTTTTTATTTTATTTTTTAACTTTTATCATCTTAAATTTAAAAAAAACTAATTTTAAATATTTAAAAAAAGATATAATAACTATATATTTATAGATTTTTTAGGTATTATGAGTTTTTATTAAAAAATTAAGTAGGAGATAAAATGAGTGATTACTTAACAGAACAGTTAACATTACCTCATAATAATTTAGACATAAATTCTGTCAAATTACCGGTTTATGATAATGATGGAAACTTAAAACATATCTGTGAAGTTTTAGATTTTAATCAAATGTATGAAGATTATATGATTGAATTAGAAATTAGAAACTACTCAGAAAATACTGTTAAAACTTATGGATCAATTATTAAAAATTTTATTGAATACATAAATACTGAAAAAATTTATGATAGAAAACAATTTTTAAGAAGTTTTAAAAAGTACATTACAGAATTAAAAAGAACTAAATTAGTAACTCAAAATTATATTTATTTAAATACTGTTGTTTGTAAAAAATTTCTAGAATTTAATAATATTTATTATTTAGATGAAATTAAAAACCCTAAAAGAACAAAATCATTACCTAAATCATTAAATGAAAATGAGGTAAGGAATTTAATAAATTCTATTACTTGGGATGAATCAGACAGTTTATATAAACAAAAAACAAAAATGAGAGATAAATTAATTTTAGCACTCCTTTACTCAACTGGTCTTCGTGTTTCAGAATTAGTATCATTAAACACAAAAGATATTGATTTTGAAGAAAGAACTATTAGAATAAGAGGTAAAGGAGATAAAGATAGACTTGTTCTTTTTGATAATCTAACAAAAGATTTAATTTTTAACTATCTTAAAATTAGAAACAGTGATAGTGAATATCTTTTTATAAATAAAAAAGGAAGTAATTTAAGTTCAAGATACATCCAATTAATGATAAAAAAGTATGCAGAAGAAGCGGGAATTAAAAAGAAAGTTACACCCCATATTCTTAGACATTCATTTGCAACACATCTTCTTAAAAATGGAGTAGATATAAGAGCAATCCAACAATTACTTGGACATGCAAGTCTCTCTACAACTCAAATTTATACAAGTGTAGATATGGATACACTTAAAACATTCTATGATCAAGCAAAATTACAATTTAAATAGTTAATTAAAGGTATTAATATGAAAAGAAATCCAATAAAACAATCATTAAAAGACCCTGAAAAAAGAGCAAAACTATATTTAGGTATCAATTTAGCAATGATAATGGTTACATTTTTAATTGTTATTGGAACTATATTATTTATTTTAATATTAGTAGGTATAATACATTAGTATTATATCTAATTAATAACATCAATATTATATTATATTATAAGATATTATCATCATATAAAATAAAATAAAATAAAAGTTATAAAAATTTAATATTTTTATTTATTTTATTCTCAGCAAAATCTAAATCTTGAATTAATAAATCCAGATCAGAATTAGAATTTAGAATAGTAACAATAGGTTGATTTTTTTCTATTTTTACATTTTTATAAGGAATATCATATACCTTAGATATATTTAAATCATTAACCTTAATATTATTTTCTGCATAAATAATCTTTTTAATACTATACAACAAATTAGAATTGTTTAATTTAGGAATTTCAATTAACTCACCTTCACATGCTTTAATATGAGCATCAAGCATATTAATTCCTAAAACATCTTCACAACATTCGTAAGTACCTTGGAATCTTGGATTAACTTCAATTACATATAAATCATTTTCATCAAAATCTGAACTTCTTGATTTTAAAGAATCTTCAGAAAGTATGAAATCAACACCATTAGATCCAATTAAATCAAGAGAAGAAATTAAATCTTGAGAGACTAAACTCATATTTTCATTAATCTTATCAAAATTATTCTTAAATAAATTAAGATTAAAATTATCTATTTTATAAGTATTATCCTTTAATATAGGGTTAAATTTAATAAAACTTTCATAAGTTAAAGGTAATATATTTCCAAAATAAACAAAATTATCTTTAATATTAAAATCATGACCAGTTAAAAGTCTAGTATTAATAATATTTTTTGATTCTGAATTTGTAGACAATACTGAAGAAGATAAATTTACACCAGAAATATACTCTTGCATCAAATAAGAACCATCCAAAATAATAGACTCAAAATTACTTTTATTAAAATCATTTAAAGTATCATTATTTAAAAGAAAAGCTCCAACCCCACCAGATCCATCAAGAGGTTTTAAAATAAATTGATTATCATTATATTGTTTAGCTATATCAACAACTTCATCTACATCAACTGGTTTAAAAGTTAAAGGAACATTAAATTTATTTTTAATTTTATTATAAAACTTAAATTTATCATTAGTAATTTCAGTATTTAAATTACCATAAATTTTATTTTTAAATTTAGAAAATTTACCTTTAAAATCATTTGCAGAAATACCAGTAGTAAAAATAATTTTATCAACAACATCCAAGTATTCTTCTGCAAGATCCAATAATTTGAAAGAAGAAAAATTCTCCTCAAAACTCCCACAATTAAATTCAGCACCACCAATAGCAAGTTCTTGATGCAAAATATGTTTAGAATTAAAGGGCTCTATGAAATCTAATGTTTTAAAATAACTAACAGAAAAAGTATTATACTTTAACTTTAATGCAGAATTAACCATAGGTCTTGTATTAATTCCCATAATCAATAAATTTTCCATAAAAATCACACAAACTTATAACAATAAAGCAATAATATCCACAGAATAACAATATATTAAATTCAATATTACCATTTTTAATAGAACCATTATCGCTAAAATATAAAATAACAATAATAAATTAAAAAAATTACCCCGCAAATATATAAAAGATTATAAAAAATATATAAAATAATTATTAAAATTCTTTAAGTAAAATAATTTAAAAAAAGCAAGATAAATAGTCCCGAGCGGAGTCGAACCGCCGTCTCCGGGTCCAAAGCCTAGAAGGATTACCACTACCCTACGGGACTATATTTAATTGCATATTTAGTTATACACAACATACTATAGTATGTAATAAATAGTATATAAACTTATCGGTAGTTTAGATAAAAGATAATAAAAAAACAGAATATCTAAAAAAATAAGGAACAAAATCTAACAAAAAATAAAAATATATTTAAAAAATTATTAGATAAAAATAACAAAATAAGAAGTGTAATTATAATTATAATAAGTATTAAAAAATAATTATTAAAAATATAAAAAATAGTAAAAAATTAAAGTAGTAAATAATAATTAAGAAAAAACAAATTAGTGTTTTAATAAATAAAACATCACAATGTTTAATTCTTAATATTTATTACAAACTTAATTTTCAGCTTCCGCTTGAGCTCTTGCTAAAGCAGCAGCTTCATTTTTTTCAATAGTAGATCTAATCATCTTCAATCTGACGAAGTTTTCCCTTTCCATTTCCTGAAGCTTCATATCAATAGATTTAATAGTAGCTTGGAACTTAGGAATCATAATGTGTTCAAGAGAGTTTACTCTACGTTTTGTAGCTTCAATCTCTTCTGCTAAGAGATAGATAGTTTTTTCAACTTCACCAAGTTCAATAACTAATTTTAAAGCTTCTTCAAATTTCTTTGCTGCTTCATCTAATTGAACTGAAGTATCTGAAAAACCATAACCTCTTTCAACTAAAGTTCTTGATTCCATTTCCATATCAGTAACAGGTACGGAAACACCCATAATACTTCTTGAAGAAATATCTACTTTTACAGATTCTTTAACAGATAATGCTGCTTTTTGAACTGCTAAATCACCCATAGTAATTTGAGCTTCAGTAAGTGTAGCAAATGCTTCTGATAAAGTTTTTTCTGCATTTTCACGAACCCCTTGAACTCTATCTAAGATATCAAAAAACTCTTTAATTAATGCATCACGTTTTTGTTTAAGTAAACTATGACCATTAACCGCAAGTTTTGCTCTCTTTTTAAGAGCTAATAACTCCATACGAGTAGGGTTAATACCACTAAGAATTTCTTCTGCCATACTATCCTCCTAAGATAATATTTACGAATAAAAGAAATAAATGATGAATTAATCACCAAATATTATACCAGAATTATTCCGGGTAATATTTTTCGACCATTTCATCTTTAACTCTTTTAAGTTCGTTTTTAGGTAATATAGTTAATAATTTCCAACCAAGATCTAAAGTTTCTACAATAGTTCTGTCTTCGTCTTTAGCTTGAGTAATGAATTCTTTTTCAAAGTCATCAGCAAATGCTAAGAAACTTTGGTCTCTTTCAGTAAGAGCTTCTTCCCCTACTACAGCAACTAAATCTCTTAATTCACGACCTTCTGCATAAGCAGAATAAAGTTGGTCAGATACACCACTGTGGTCATCACGAGTTCTGCCATCTCCAATACCACCACTCATTAAACGAGATAAGGATGGAAGTACATCTACAGGTGGGTAAATACCTTTCCTGTGGATATCTCTAGCAAGTACGATTTGTCCTTCAGTAATATATCCAGTTAAATCAGGAATTGGGTGAGTAATATCATCTTGAGGCATTACTAAAATAGGCATTTGAGTAATAGAACCTTCTTTACCACCAATACGCCCTGCACGTTCGTAAATAGTAGCTAAGTCGGTGTACATGTAACCAGGGTAACCTCTACGACCAGGTACTTCATCCCTAGCAGCAGAAATTTCTCTTAATGCTTCACAGTAGTTAGATAAATCAGTTAAGATAACTAATACATGCATACCTAATTCAAATGCAAAGTATTCAGCAGTAGTTAAAGCCATTTTAGGAGTAAGAATTCTTTCAATAGCAGGGTCATCAGCTAAGTTCATGAATACAGTTACTTTTTCTAATGCACCAGTTCTTTCGAAATCTCTCATAAAGAAGTTAGCTTCTTCGTGAGTAATACCCATAGCAGCAAAGATTACTGCAAATTCATCGTCACTACCAACTACTTTAGCTTGTCTTGCAATTTGAGCAGCTAAATCGTTGTGAGGTAAACCAGAACCTGAGAAAATAGGTAATTTTTGTCCTCTTACGAGAGTGTTCATTCCATCAATAGTAGAAATACCAGTTTGGATAAATTCAGCAGGGAATTCTCTTGATGCAGGGTTCATTGGGTTACCATTAATATCAAGTTCTACATCAGGAATAATTTCTGGACCACCATCAATAGGTTTACCAGTACCGTTAAAGATACGACCCATCATATCTTTAGAAACACCGATTTTAGCAGTTTCACCAGTAAATCTTGCTTTAGTGTCACGAGTGTTTAAGTCAGTAGTACCTTCGAATACTTGAACAACAGCAATATCATCTTTAACTTCTAAAACTTGTCCACTTCTAGCTTCTCCAGCAGGAGTTTCAATTTCTACAATCTCATTGTAAGCTACGCCTTCTACACCTTCTACAATCATTAAAGGACCAGAAACTTCAGAAACGGTTGTATATTCTCTTGTTTTAATATCAGCATTCATTTTTATACCTCAGCACATTGTTTTACAACTTTTTCTTGGATTTCTTTAATCTTAGCATCGAATTCTTCTTCAGGTATGTATTTCATTCTTGCAATTTCATCTTTAACTTGTAAAGCAGCAATGTCTCTTACATTAGCTCCACGAGTTACAGCTGCACTAGCTTCTTTGTGGAATCCTAAAATAGTAGCTAACATAGCAGCTTGTTTTTTAGGAGAACAGTAAGTATCGACATCATCGAATGCATTTTGTTGTAAGAAGTCTTCTCTTAACATACGAGTAGTTTCTAAGATTACTTGTTCAGCATCAGGTAAAGCATCAGGACCAACTAATTGTACAATTTCTTGAAGTTCAGATTCTTTTTGTAAGAGAACCATAGCTTGGTCTCTGTTAGATCTCCATTCTTCAGTAGTGTTGGTTTTCCACCAGTTAGTGATACTGTCTACATATAAAGAGTAACTTTCTAACCAGTCAATGGAAGGGAAGTGACGTTTGTCTGCAAGAGATGCGTCTAATGCCCAAAATACTTTACAAATACGTAAGGTGTTTTGAGTAACTGGTTCAGATAAGTCCCCACCAGGAGGAGATACTGCACCTACTACAGTAATAGAAGATTCTTTAGGTTCTTGACCTAAGGTAACAACTCTTCCAGCTCTTTCGTAGAATTGTGCTAATCTAGATGCTAAGTAAGCAGGGTAACCTTCTTCCCCAGGCATCTCTTCAAGTCTACCAGAAATTTCTCTCATAGCTTCTGCCCATCTAGAGGTAGAATCTGCCATAAGTGCTACATCGTAACCTTGGTCACGGAAGTATTCTGCAATAGTAATACCAGTATATACACATGCTTCACGAGCAGCTACTGGCATGTTAGAAGTGTTAGCAATAAGAACAGTTCTGTCCATGATTGGGTTTCCAGTTTTTGGGTCAGTAAGGAATGGGAACTCAGTAAGTACTTCAGTCATTTCGTTTCCACGTTCTCCACATCCAATATAAACCACAATATCTGCATCTGCCCATTTAGCTAATTGTTGTTGGGTAACAGTTTTACCTGAACCGAAAGGACCAGGAATAGCTGCTGCTCCTCCTTTAGCTAAACAGAAGAAAGTATCTTGTGCTCTTTGACCAGTAACTAATGGTATATCTGGATCAAGTTTTTCTTTGTATGGACGTCCTTTACGAACAGGCCATTTTTGGAGCATTTGAACTTCTTTAATTCCATCAGCAGTTTCAATTTCAGCAATAGTTTCAGTAATAGTGAATTCACCTTTAGCAACTATGCTTTTAACAGTACCTTCAAATGCAGGAGGTACCATAATTTTTTGAAGTACTGCAGAAGTTTCTTGTACTTGACCAAGAACATCACCGACAGTAACTTTGTCCCCTACTTTAGCTACAGGTTCAAAAGTCCATTTTTTATCTCTGTCAATAGAAGGTACATCTACACCTCTAGCGATGTAGTCACCAGTAAGTTCTCTAATAACTTCTAATGGTCTTTGAATTCCATCATAGATACAACCCATTACACCAGGTCCAAGTTCTACAGATAATGGACCTCCAGTACTTTCTACTTTTTCACCAGGTTTTAACCCAGCAGTTTCTTCATATACCTGAATGGTAGCAGTGTCACCTTCAAGCTCAATAATCTCACCAATAAGCTTAGAGTCACCTACTCTTACCACTTCATACATTTGAGTTCCTCTCATCCCATCTGCAACGATAACAGGACCTGCAATTTTAATAATATTTCCTTCAGTAATCATTTAACCATCTCTACCCCGATAACTCTCTTAATAAGAGCAGCCATTTGGTCAGAGCCACCTTCAGAGGAACCAGATTTATCTGGTATCTCAATAATCATTGGTAAAACTTCAGCACCAATTCTTTTATCAATAAATTCTCTTATATTGTCAGCTATCTTTTGTGTAATTATAATAATTGAAATTTCATCATTTAATAATTCATCAAGAGCATTCTCAGCTTCTTCATCATTTTTTACAATAATACCTTTCTTAACTCCACCAAGTTTAAAACCTGTGACAGTATCGATATCTCCAATTACAGCGACATCACTCATACTAACATCTCCCTAAGTTTAGCAACTGGGAAGTTTTCTTCTCTTTTAGCTCTTGCAATAATTTTTAAGTTTCTTACTTCAACTTCTTTTTGAGATAAGAATCCAATAATAGGACCTACTCCTAAAGGTTTTCTCATAGAGTAAGATTTAGCAGATTCAACTAAAAATTTATCTAAAGCTTTTTCAAAGAGAGCAACAGAACCAGTCTCATTGTATTGTGGAAGAACTTCAGCGAGAACAGGAGCGAATTTAGTTCCTTCTAAACTGGAAACAACTCCTTCAACACTTTCAGATTCCATAAGATCTTTAAGTTTCCATTCTCTTAATTGATAACCTCTACTAGACACATAAGGACTAATAGCAGCATAATCTAAATTATCAGCTTTTGCTCTTAAGATTAATTTAATATTAGCAACATCTACTTGATTTCCAATATATGCATAAAGAACTTGAGTGTTTTCATCTGCAGGAGTTTCGGAAGATGCCATTAATTTTTCTAAGTAGTATTTATCTAATGCATTTTCTAAAGGAAGAACCATATTAGATTTTTCATACTCAGTAAGTGCTTCTTCTAAAACAGGTGCATATTCAGTTCCATCTAATCCTGCAACAATATCAGTTACAGATTCGGAATCAACTAAACGTGCTAAATCATCATATAATGAACCAGTAGGTATTAAAAGTTCTTCAGTAGCTTCTTTATTTAATCCAGCATCTTTAGCTGCAAATAAACTTTTGATATTATTAATATCAGATTTTTTAGCTAATACAGCAAATGAAGATTTAACATCTTTAGGAACCATTCTGGAAACCATATCATAAGTTTCACCAAGCTGAATATCTAATGCTTTATCAAGAGAATAATTATCTACATATTCTGCATAGTCCGGAGATCCTCTGAGATAATTAGCAACTTCATCAACATTATTAGCTTCAATAATTTCAGAAAGTTGTTTTTCATCAAATAATCTTCCTTTTCTTGCTCTTGCTCTTGCACTAGGATGAAGGTATGGATAAATATCTAAAATTGGTCTACTTGTAACAACTACAATAATTGCACCAATAACAACAAATGCTAAAATTACTAATGCTAAAAAAGCTTCGTTAGAAAGCCCTAAAGACTGGATAATTAAAGCAATTTCGTCAGCCATATTTCATCTCTCCTAAAATAAAGTTTTTGCAACATCTGAACGTAATGATTTCTTAAATCTTAACATTCTAGCTTCAATAGTATTATTAACTTGGATTTCTCCATTTCTAGTTTTTAATATAGCTCCACCAATAGTATCAATAGGTTCACCAATTTCTAAAGTGGTTTTAATTCCTGCTTCGGAAGAAACATCACTAGCAATAGAGTTAAGGTTAATACCACTGTTTTTACCAGTTACTAAAGATTTAACTTTATCAACAATAGCATCTAATTTACCTTCAACTTTAGCAGCATCTTCTGCTTTTAATAAGATAATTAAGTCTCCGCCACCAATTTCAGCAGCAGCTTCTTTAATCATTTCAATTAAAGCAGCAGTATATTCTTCACTATTGGAATTAGCCATATTGGATAACTCTTCAGTAGCTTTATTAAAAGCTTCTTCAATTACTTCCTCTTTTGCCTCTAATTCTGCCCTACGACCATTCATTTTAGCTTCAGAAATAATTTGTTGATATCTTAAATCAGCTTGTTTAGAAGCATCATTTAAGATTTTTTCTTTTTCTTCAGCTGCTCTTTTCTCACCATCAGCGAGAATAGCATCACATTTGGTCTGAGCTTCAGCTTTATTAGCATCAGCTTTTACTTGAGCTTCAGACATAATAGTAGAGACAATATTGTCTGCTCCAGAGCTCATATAATTGACCTCCTTAAGCTAATATTCCACCGAATACCATGAGTAAGATAGCAATCAAGAAACCGTAAATAGCCTGAGTTTCTGGTAATGCAGAGAAAATAATACC
>JAKSUF010000260.1 GCA_024409145.1 archaeon
TTATCATCAATTATAGTAATATTTGCCATAATTCACTCCTTTTATAACCATTATTTCTAATTATACAACTAATTATTCCTATATCAAGAAAATACTAAAAAAATAAGAACAAGTTTTCCTTGTTCTTATATATGTTTTTAGTCTTTTTCGACATATGTATATCTATTTAATTTACCATTTGGAGCACTAAAGTTTTTTTCATATTTTGATTTATTCGAAACTAGATAATCTAATTCTTCATAAGTTTTAAAAAATAAACTTCTGCCTTCTTTAGTTAATATTTCAAAAACAATATCTCCACTTTCAATTGCTTTTTCATGAGCTTTAAAATCTGTTTTAACGTTAGCACCAGTTACTAGGTTCTTTGTATTAACAGCAAGTGGCATTTCTTCATCAACAATTGTTTCGTTTTCTTTTTGAGCTAAAATTTCAGATAAATCTATTTTAGCATCGTCGTTCTTATTTATTTCATTAAGATATAATGGTTCTTGTTTATCCAATTTTATATTATTTTGTGTATCAATTTTTTCTGGTGTAAAGAAAGAAAAAATTGCAATTGCAGGGAATAAACAAATTACGAATACACCAATCCAAATCAACGCCTTAATAGCATTATCTTTCATATTTAACTCCTTTTCTATTTTACTTTAGTGAAACTATATCCAAGAAGTTGACCACTTCCTGATAGTTCAAAACTCTTTTTATAAATATCATATTTATTAATTTCATTTTTAATTTTTGAATAAGATGTGTACTTAGTTTTATTTGTACCATCTATAATATTAAAATAAATTTTTCCACTAACAATGTCTGCTTCATGTCCAACAAAATTGTTAATAACATCAGTACCATAAAGTTCATTTTCTTTAAGTTCTCTTACTGTTGTTGGTTTTGCATCCATGTCATATTCATCACCATAGTATAATTCAAACTTTTGTTTATCATATACTTTTGATCTTTCAATTTGTGTAATTAAATTTGTATAACTTTCTATTCTATAAACATGATATTCAACACCATTATTAGTATATTCATCTGTTGTATAAGTTGCTAAACTATATACTAATTTTTCTAATTCTTCATATGAATTATATTGTATTTCTTGATCAAATCTATCACGAATAGAAATTTTAATTAATTTTTGTTCAATTGGTTCTGGATTATTTTTATATATTTCTAAAATTTTAGAACCAAGGCATGTCCCTTCAACATGTTCAACTGTCACAACATTTGTGTTTGTTGTATTAGAATTATATTCTTCTTTAATAACTAGAATTAGTAATATTATCAATACACTCACAATAAGAAAAATATACGCTAATCCTTTATTCTTCATCCCAATCTCCTATTATTTTAAAATTTTATCAATGATCTTTTCAATTTCATCATTTTTGATATCTTCTACAGATCCTTTATCACACATAGATGCATAATCTGGATTAATAGGTAATTTTCCTAATACTTCAACTTGGAATTCTTCACCAACTTCATCTATTTTACTTTCTCCAAATACACTAATTTTTTTATTACAATCTGGACATTGTAAATAACTATAATTTTCAACGATTCCAAGAACCGGAATATTCATTTCTTTTGCCATGTTTAATGCTTTGCTTACTATCATTGAAACTAAATCTTGTGGACTTGTTACAATAATTATTCCATCAAGTTGTAATGATTGAAATACTGTAAGTGGAACATCACCTGTTCCTGGTGGCATATCTATAAACATATAATCAATGTTATCCCAATGTACTTCACTATAAAATTGTCTTACTGTTCCAGCAATAACTGGACCTCTCCAAATTACTGGTGAAGTTTCATCTTCAAGCATTAAATTTATTGATACAACATCTATTCCATTTTTAGTTGTTACTGGTACCCATCCTTTTTCTGAGTTTGTTACTTTATCAGTTAATCCAAACATTTTTGGAATTGATGGTCCTGTAATATCAGCATCAAGTATTCCTACTTTTTTTCCTCTTTTATTAACACCACTTGCTAGCATTGAAGTAACGAAAGATTTTCCTACTCCTCCTTTACCACTAACAATAGCGATTCTTTTATTAACTTTACTATATTCATTTAATTTTTCTCTAAAATCAATTTCTTTACTAGCACAATCTAAGCTGCATGTTGAGCAATCATGTGTGCATTCATTTTCGTTAGCCATAACATACCTCCATATTTACTATACCTATAAAAAAACAAAATTCAACATATTTATGGTCATTTAATATTGTTTATTTTTATTGAAAATAATTAAATTTAATTTATAATAAAAACATAACAATTTAAGGAGATAACATGAAAATAATAATCGCAAACGCATTTGGTATAATAGCTTTAATCATGCTATGTCTTTCATATCAAAATAAAAAAAGATTAAATTTTTTATACCAACAATTAGTATCTGGAGTATGCTATCTTGTTCAATATTTATTACTAGGAGCATTCTCAGCTGCTGCTACATCAGTTATATCTTTTATTAGAACTTTATTATTTGCATTCTTAGAAAAGAAATCAAATAAAATATCTAAAATCAGAAAAATTAAAAATGCAGCATCAAACAGATCATATATTAGAAAGAAAAAAATATATAAAAAAATCAAAAGATTAGAAACAATCATTTTAATATGTACAGAAATTGCAATCATTATTGCAGGTATATTTACTTATACTGAACCTATGAGTATTATTCCTATCATTATTGCAATTGTCTTTACATTCGGTATGTTTTGCAAAGACTTACGTATCACATATTTCATTGCAACATTATGTCCAATAGGATGGTTATTCTACAACTACCACTATCAAGCTTATGCAACATGTATAGGTAGTGTTATAGAATTTCTTGCAGGTTTACTTGGATTAATAAAAATTATAAAATATAAAAACAAACAAAATAAAAAAAGCAGTGTA
>JAKSUF010000261.1 GCA_024409145.1 archaeon
AAGTAATGTTTAGAATAATTTTAAATTATTCTATTTTTAAGAGTTTATTAAAGTATTTATTATATTAAACTTATTGATTAATAGGATATATGTTTAATAATAATTTGAATTATTTTATACCTACTTCAATAACATCTAATTCTGCACAAATTGCTTGAGTATTAAGAACTTCAGTTACACTTGGGTTTGATCTTCCTTCATCACTTGAAATAAGTTCTTTTATATATAATCCACCTTCAGTTTTTATTATCATTTCAAATGTTTTAGAATCTATAAATTTTGTTTTAATGGATTTTACTTCTTTTATTCTTACTTTATCTGCTCTTCTATGTGAAACTCTTATAGGTGTTCTTTGTTCTATAATATTTAATGTTTGGAGCTTTTCAAGGTCTTCCTCTTTAATTTCATCATCACATTTTACAAGAGCACGATAAACTTTATAAGTATCTGGAGAGGAAACTTTAATATCTGCTTTTCTTCTTCTTCCCGTATATTTTAAGTTTAGGTATTCTGTTTTTCCATTAGCTGATTCATTAACTTCTTCACTAAGTTTACCTAAATCTAAGTTTCTAACTTTTGGTTCTTTAATTTCAAGTACAAATGGCCTTCCACTTCCAAGCATTTTTACATCAATATCTTCTCTTCCAGCACCATGGAATTTAGCTTCATATCCTTTACTATATTTTAAAACAGTTTCAGATATTAGTTCTTCAACAGATTCTGGGTATTGTTTTCCTGTAAAATTACATTCTTCACATCCTCTTCCTCTACATTTTCCACATGGCCATTTAGTTTGAGGAATTCCTCTAATTAATTTTCTGTATCTTCCTTCAATAAAGATTGGATTGATTTGAATTTTAATATCCACTGGTTTTTCAGAGTTCTTTTTCAAGAAATGCTTTAAATTTAGCATAATTACAACATCTTCACCATCAAAGTTTACACTTTGCTCAAGATTAGATTCAAGTAATTTACCAAATTCTCTATTTATTTCTTTTTTAATAACTTCTACATCAAAACCAAATTTTGAATTAATTTCTTCATCTTTTTTAGCTATTTCTTTAGTTAACCAACAGCCTACTACAAATGTATCAAATTCAACTCCTAAAAATTCAATTTTATCTTTAACTAAATCAACTAAATCAGAGTCAATTTTATCAAATAATTCATGACAGATTTCACATTCAGTGTATGTTTCATCTTCTTTTAAGAGTGGTAGATTAAGTGCATCTCTTATCTTAGCACCTCTCTCTTCATTTCCATTACCTTCAACACAATCTGAAAATTTACGTCCAAGGCAACGATTACAGATTTGTCCATTTGTAAAGTCAATTAACTCTTTTGCTTTAATTAATATATTTTCATCCAATTGAATTCCCCATTATGTTTAATAGATTGTTGGTTTATTATGATGGATATTATCTGTTCATAAAGTGACCCATCATTCTGTTCATAGCTCCTCCACCCATTCCTCTTCTTCCAATACCTTTCATTGCTTTTTTGGTATTGTTATAATATTTTAAGAGTTCTTTTACCTCAGATTCTTCTACTCCTGCTCCTCTTGAAATTCTTGCAACACGAGATGATTTTATAATCTTCGGATTTTCCATTTCTTCTTCAGTCATGGAGGACATAATAATTTTAAATTGACTAATTTTATCTTCTGTCATTTTAGTAGCTTCTTTAGGTATTTTTCCACCTAAACCTGGAATCATATTTAAAACTTGTTTCATAGGTCCCATGCTATTCATCATTTCAAATTGATTTTCCATATCTTTGAGGGTAAATTTACCACTCATCATATTATTCATGGTTTTAGTAGCTACATCTTCATCAATAACTTCCTCAGCTTTCTCAATTAAACTTCTAATGTCTCCCATTCCAAGTAATCTTGAGATAAAACGTTCTGGGTCGAATGCTTCAAATTCATCAATTCTTTCTCCAGTACCAATAAATTTAATTGGTGCACCAGTTTCAGCTACTGCAGATAATGCACCTCCCCCTTTTGCAGTACCATCTAATTTTGAAATGATTATTGATCCAATATCTGTAGCTTTTGAGAATGCTTTTGCTTGTTCTCCTGCTTGTTGTCCAATAGTACCATCAATAACAAGAATTGATTCACTTGGTTCAACAATTTTATCTAATTTATTCATTTCTTCAATCAAATCTTCTTCATTTTTATGTCTACCTGCAGTATCAAAAATGATGATTTTCTGATTTTTGAATTTTTTAAGACCTTTTTCAGCTAAATCAAGAGCATCTTTATTATTTGGATCTCCATAAAGTTGAATTTGCATTTCTTCAGTTAATTGTTTTAATTGTTCATATGCAGCAGGTCTCCATGTGTCTGTACAAACAACTGCTGGAGAAAATCCTTTTCTTTGTAAATATCTACAGAGTTTACCAATAGTTGTAGTTTTACCACTACCTTGTAAACCTAAAAAGAGGATTTTAAATGGTTTTTGATTTACTTCTAAACCTACTGCTTCTTTTCCAAGTAAGTTTACCATTTCTTCATAAATAATAGTAATAACATGTTCTCTTGGAGTAATTCCTTTTGGAGGTTCTTCTTCAAGAGCACGTTCTTCAATTTTTTTAGATAATTTTAAAACAAGTTGTATATTTACGTCGGATTGAATTAAAGCTCTTTGAATGTCTTTAACTACTTCCTTTACAACTTTCTTATCTATAACACTCATACCTGCTAATTTTTTCATAGTGTTTGTAAGATTTTCTCCTAATTTTCCTAACATAGCCATATTATCACTTGGATTATTATGTTTTATAAGTTTGATATTTTTGATACAAAATCTGATTAAATTATCGTTATTTTTGATATTTGATATAAATCTGATTAAATTGTCAATATTAATTATTGATATTTTTTATTAATATTTTAATTATCAATTATTAT
>JAKSUF010000262.1 GCA_024409145.1 archaeon
TACAAATCAAAAGAGGCGTTATCAAAAGCGTATATACCATACATACGATATAATCAAATAAACAATAACCCAATAGCGAAAATAAGTTAAAAAACATTAATAAAAAAATAAATATTAAACATAATAATCTCAAAATGAAATTATTATGAAAAAATAGTATAATAATCAATACTTAACCATTATACTCAAGAGTAGCAATAACATATCCAGAATGATCAAATTCAGTTAATACAATATGGTGCCTGTTAGCAAATAATCTTTGGAAATGGAATTTTTCAAAATAACCACCACCAATAAGACCATGAGAACAGCTAACTTTCTCATCAGAAATTAATTTAAAACCATCACAACAAGTAATTTCCCAATGAAAACCAGCAGAATTTGCACTACAATAAGGACTACAATATACAGAATCACCATGAACAATAAAAGAATCATTATCAGCACCCCAAACAGCACCACCATCATCATAAGAATAGTTATTAGATTCAGAATGTCCATTGACATCAGCAGCACTCACTGCACCAATACAAAGACAAGCAACACATAACATTAATAAAACAGGAAAAATTTTGTTACTAAATTTCAAAGTCATAAATAAACCCCCATAAATAATTTTTGAAAATCAAGATTAATAAGAAAATTTAACCACAATAATACTATAAACTCATCAATATATAAATATAACGATTTTAAGAGACTTAATTGCATAAACAAGCAAATAAAATGACTTAATTGCATAAACAAGTAAATAAAACAATTATTACACAATGAAATAAAATAACCTAATTCACAAAAATATAAAAATATAAAAGAAATAGTAAAAAGCCTAAAAAAAGTTTCTAGAACACGTAATCTAAATGAGATAAGTTCAAAAAATACAGACTTAGAAAATAAGTTTATTAAATACTGTTGTTCTAATAGACAGGAATTAACTTTTTATTCTGTAGTTTATGATAATACAGACCCATCTATGACAGTCTGTTTTAAGCAAAACTATAATAAGACTTATAAATTTAGTTTATAAGTTTATTTTTAACTATTTTTAATTTTAAACTATTAAATAATTAAATTTTTATTATTTTTACATTAGAATTAAACTTCTTTAAATGAATACATAAATTATTTAACTTTTTATCAGAAATATCTGAAAAATTAGAATAATTTTTATTTAATTTAATATACTTATTTTCAGCTAAATTATGGACTTTGAATATTTCAACACTAAAATCAGAATATTTTTTAATTAAATTAGATATTAAGTCAACATTATCTTTTTTAAAAGTATATTCATCACTTAATGGAACTCTAAAACAAACATCACATTTAGATTCTTTAAGTAATTCTAGATTTCTATAAAACAAATCAATATCTAAGTTTAAAATATCTTTAGATTCATTTTTATCCAATAATTTAATATCTACAAATAGCTCATTAGCATATTTAATAACTATTTTAGTTAAATCTTCAGAAACTGATAATGATGTTTCAAAACAGATATCAATACCCTTTTCTTTTAAAGAAGTTAATAAAGGTTCTAAAGATTTTATTTGAAGAAGAGCTTCACCTCCAGAGAATGTTACTCCACCACCAGTAGAATAATATATTTCATCCTTTAAGATTTCTTTTTCTAAATCTTCTAATGAAATATCATATCCAAAAGTTTTTTCAACTCCATCATCATAATAAGATTCCAAATCATAAGACATATTTTCAGGATTACAACACCATGGACAATTTAAATTACATCCTTTTAAAAAAACAGTTGTCCTAATTCCTGGACCATCATGTAAAGAGAAATGTTGAATATTTGTAATCCTAACTGACATATTTATCACACATATAATAAATCAATACTATCATAATACAATTATATAATTATTAAATAATTATTAGCTACTTAATAACGAGGATAATTAATTACCAATAGCTAATTTACCTTCATTAACCAAAGCCCTATTAATTAATAAATTTTTATAATCTAAAGGTAAATCATTAAAGTAAGAACTAAAACCCCAAACTCTAACAATTAAATTTGGATATAACTCAGGATTTGCTTTTGCTTTTATTAAAGTTTCACTATCTACAACATTCAATTGCATTTGGAAAAATCCTAATTTAATACTTAATTCTAAAAAGTCAGTGAATTTTTCAAAGTTATCCTTAATAAAGTTAGGACTTGTCATAAAATCAACAACATTACCATTAAATTTACTTCCAGAATAATCTAATTTAGATGCGAAACGCATTATCTCAGTATAATCCTCATTAGAATCAGAAGAAATATGTGTAGAAAATGGTTCATAGTTTAATCTACCATCAAATGAAGCTTTAATTTCTTCACCTGCACTAATATAAGATGGTGCACTTAATCCAAACTTAATTTTACCACCTAAAGTATTAGTTTCTTCAGATAATAATCCATCTAAATAATTAATCAAATCATTTGACAATTCAATGATTTCTTCATCATCTATTCCAAAATGAATATCTTTCTTTTTTAATTCAGTTAAAACATTCATAGAATCTTTAAAATTATCTTTCCTAAAATTATTTAACTCAACTAAACTATATTTCTTATCTTCAAAAACTAATTTTTTTATATTAAATAAACTATTAACTGTATTAGCTAAAGATACGGTTGTTATTCCATAATGATTATATTCAGCTCCACCTTGAGAAATATCTAATTGTTTAATATCACATTCATCAATAAAGAAAGATAAAATAGGATCTTCATTCCATAAAATCTCATTTAAATTATCTATTAAATTATCTTTTTCAATAGCAGCTAATGCCTTGAATTCTCTTAACACCATTTCCCATGTATAGTCATAAGAATAATAAGTATTAAGGTACTTATTCCAACCAAGCAGATTGCCTTTATTGTTTTTATAATTGAGCATCTTGAATGTCT
>JAKSUF010000263.1 GCA_024409145.1 archaeon
TTAAGTTTTTTAACTTTATTTTTATAATTTTAGTTTATTACGCTGTTTTAAGCAGTATTTAGTTTTTAATTTTTAATTTTTTATTTTTCTATTTTTTATAATTTTATTAATATCAAGGTTTTATTATGTTAGATTCATTATATACAGAAGCTATTCAAAAGAAAGAAAAACTTATTGAACAAGTTGATGTTTTATCTAAAATTAAATCAATTGATGTTGAAAAATATTGGTTTGAAGAACCAATTACTAAAAGTGGGAATGCTGTTAAAATAGCTGCTGGTGATGGTAGTTATAATTCTAAGAAGTATTTGAGCTTTAATTTTTATGCAGTTTCAGCTGTTTCATTGATTTATACAGATAAACTTGATAAAATTGAATCAATTGAATTAGATACATTATCTCATCAATCTTTTTTAGAAGATAGACTTCGTAATATTATGGGCCTATTTGAAATTAAAAATGCTATTAAATCAATAGAAGATTTTGATATTGATTATTATCTTGATGATGGTTCTCTTTTAGGAGATCTAATCCGTCCATTCCCTATTGAAAAGGAAATTTCTTCTAAAAAGAAAGAGGAAATAGTTAATTTCTTTAAAGAAAAACTTCAAAATGAGATACGTAATGCTGATTTAGGAATATCCTCTTCAAAATTCAAAAAAGAATTCAAAGATTTATTTTCAGATGAGAATTCTAGTACTGATAATGGGATTGTTAGTTTAGATAAAAAGTCTAGTACTGATAATAGTAAAATTAGTAATATTGATGAAAATTCAGATAATAACTCTAAAGAAATTGATGAAGATAATTTAATTGCATTTTTAGAAAATATAGAAAAACTTTTAGCATTATCATATTTACTTAAAAATAAGAAAAAAATAATAGCTATTTCTAAAACTTCTTCAAGTAATGATTTATTACATGCAAATATATCTGATATGGCTATTTTTGATGCATTTAGTAAAAAACAAGGTTTTTCAAAACCATATTATAAATATATGTCCTCTGAAATGAAAAGAGAGTTTCCAGTTGAAAATGAATTCTTTAGAGACTTAGTCTTTACAGTCTTTTTTGCAAGATTAGATAATAATAAGAATATTATTAAAATAGAATTACCTTATAAAGCAGATACTGATGAAATTAGAAAAATATTATCAGATATTAAAAGAGATAGTGTTGAGGGTTATCCTTATCTTTTGAAAAAAGCTCATAATGAAGTTGTTATAAAACGTAAAAATATTGAAGAATTATCTAAAATTGTAGGTTTTATTGAGAAATCTGGTCGTGAGATGTTAAATTAGATTTATTGTTCTTAACTCATGATAGTAATAGTTGAAGTTTTAAATTATAACCTAATTGTATAATTATTTAAAATTAGAGGTATTAAAATGATTATTGGAAGATGTATTGGAGAGACATCACTTATTGAAGTAACTTTTATATCTAAAGATTTACCTAAAGTTGGAGAATATGTAACTTTAGAATATGATGGAAGATGTGTTCTTGGTATGATTGAATCTATGGTTCGTGGAAGTGTTTCATTAAATGTTGATATTTATGACCCAGATACCATTGCTAAAATTAGAGAAATTGAAGGAGATGACTATTATATCAAAGGTAAAGTCACAATACTCGGAGATGTTGATGATAATTTAAAAATTCCAAGAACTCCTGCACCTCCAGGAACTCCTGTAAAACTAGCTACTAAAGAAATTTTAGACCCTATTCTTAGAATGGATAATTCTATTAAATTAGGTCATTTGATTTCTCAAGAAAATGTTAGTGTTAATGTTGATGTTAATAAAATGGTTTCACGTCACTTAGCTATTTTAGCTATGACTGGTGCAGGTAAATCTAACACAGTTTCTGTTATTGTTGATGGTTTACTTTCTCATAATGGTTGTATTATGATTTTTGATATGCACTCTGAATATTCTGGTGCAGAATTTACAAATGGTGAAGTTAATATAATTGATCCTATTATTAATCCTAAATATATGGAATTTAATGAAATTAAAAAATTAGCTAGAATTGGATCTAATGCAACTATTCAAGAACGTTATTTCAGAAAAGCATTTATCAAAGCACAAGAATTAATCCAAAAATCAGAAGCAGAATCTAATGACTTTTTAGAAATTTTATATACTATTTTATCTGGATGGTATAATGATGAGGATATGTTTAAATCTGATAAAAATAATATTATGGATGTTATTAATAAAATAGAAGATTTAAATATTAAATATGATCGTTTATTTAATACTAATGTAAGTAATATCTTAAATAAACTAGAGCTTGGTAAAGCTAATATTCTTGATTTAGGTCAAGTTGATGAGAATACTGCTGAAGTTATTGTATCTCATGTTCTTCGTAATGCTCTTAAAAGTAGGAAAAAAGCGGTTAAATTTAAGGATGAAGATGAATTATCTTTCCCAGTTTTCTTTGTTGTTGAAGAAGCACATATTTTAGCTCCTCAAAGCCGTAATACTGAGTCTAAATATTGGATTACTCGTATTGCAAGGGAAGGTCGTAAATTTGGTTTAGGTTTATGTTTAGTAAGTCAATCTCCAAAGTCTGTTGATGCTGAAACTTTATCTCAAGCTAATAATATGATTATTTTAAGACTTGTAGAACCTAAAGATCAGAAACATGTTCAATCTGCAAGTGAAAATTTAAGTGAAGATCTTGTTAAACAACTCCCTTCATTAAATATTGGTGAAGCTATGGTTTTAGGTCTTATGACTAAAATCCCTACTCTTGTTAAAATTGATGAGTTTAAAGGAAGAAGTATTGGTGGAGACTTAAAAATCACTGAAGAATGGTCTTCTTATAACACTATTCAAAAAGAAGAACTCGAAAAATCTAAAAAAGAGTTTTTTGATTTAGGTGGAGATTATTAATTATTCTAAAT
>JAKSUF010000264.1 GCA_024409145.1 archaeon
ATTAAACAGCATAATATATAAAATTAACGATTATAATGACTTTAATTGTCTAAACAAGAATAAATAATCAATTAAATACTTAAAAAAGAACAAATAAATAATTAATTGCCTAAACAAGAAAAAATAGATTAAAAATAGAACAAATAATGAAAAAGAAAAAAACTAAAAAATAAGAAAAAAAACTAAAGAAGAAAAAACTAAAAAATAAGAAAAAAGAAAAAGTTAATGATTTAACTTTTTATATTTTTGATCTTTTGAAAGATTTTAATAATTGAGTTCTAAATAATACAAGAATTACAAGAACAAAACCAATTACAGTTTGGATTGTACCTAAGATAGTTAATAATAATGAATTAACAGGTAAATCCCATGCAGGTGCAGTTCTACCATTAGGTAATTGACTAAAGTAAACACCTACTGCACGTGAATCTTCTTTAACATTTAAATCACTTGGTTCAACATAATCTACTCCAACAAGCAAACCATTATGAATACCTTTATTTAAAGATCCTGCAATTGATGATGAATTATAACCATATTTAGCAACAGAAGCTTTAACAATCTCATTAGCAGTAGTAATAACACCAGAATTATCAGTACCATAGATTGAAACAGATGTAGAGTCTTTAGTTACAGTAATTGCATTAATTAAAACATCAGTAGCTGATGAAACAGTTAATTTAGTACCATCTACTGGACATTTATCATAATTTTCTGCACCAGGGAAAGCAACTGCCCATCCACAAGTAGGACAAGATTTAGAATAATTTTCATCCATAGGATAACCAGTTTCATTTACTTCTGCAGGAACAAATAAATCATCAGTAGAAACACAAGATACTAAGTTAACAGCACCCCCACCAAATTTCTCACCTGAATCACGAGCTACTTCTTCCATAGCTTTTCCTACAATATAAGTTGCAGAATAACCATCACGAATCATTTTACCAATATTAATAGCAGTTTCTTTACGAACTCTATCTGCTGTACCAAATAATGGATTTCCTTCACTGTTTCTTAAGTGAATAATAGCTCCTTTAGTTCCAGCAGGTAATTGAATAACACCACTTGTATAAGGAGTTACTGTAATTGTTCCAGAATCATCTACTGTAACTAGATATGCTTTAAATGAACCTGCAATAGCGGCACCAGTTGTAGGCCCACCAATAACTAACCTAATACCTTTAAAGCTATTTGCGATATTAGCAGAAGAAGCAACTGATTGATTATTTTGCATAGCTGCAAGAGCTTTTACAATCGCATGGTTCCTTTCTGTACCATTACCTTCACCCCCAGACAAAACAGCCCAATGACCTTGTTTTGACATGATGAAGGTAGATTGAAACATGTTATGTGCAAAGGACATACTTCCAGCAGCTGCTCCATTAGGATCATTTCCAGAAGGGTCTGTAATAACCATTACATTACAAGTAGCTGAAACCGAATTAATAATAGTGAAGAACATCAAAGCCATTACTAATAAAATAATAATTTTTTTACTAAGATTCAAACTTTAACCTCCTAGACCTCTGGAATATTATAATCATAAGCATTCTTATCAAACTTAAGAACATTATTAGCATTTGAAGAGTTAGTATCACTAGTAATATTTACAGTAGAGAAGTCTTCAATAACTGTTACAGTAACAATACCAGTTTTTCTATTTACATCAACATAGGCACCAGCAATTGGTTGAATAACAGTACCTGGAAGAGTGGTTAATTTAACAAACTTAACTGCCGTCGATTCAGCTTCAGACAGAGGAAGTTCTCTTTTAGATGTTTTTAAAATATCACCATCAATATAACTACCTGCTCTTAAACCAGATTGTTCAACATTAGCCCTAATACTGTCTATCGGAATAATGTCATTTCCTTTGATAATAATTCCTGCAATAGGAACTCCATCTTCAACTTCAGCAGAGGATGCATATGCAGCATAAGTTATTAACCTTCCACATACAATTAATATAAAAGCTAATAATAAAATCATTAAAGTATCTCTTCTAATTTTAATAAACATAAGATTCCTCTATTTGCGTAATTTAAATTATAGCACTTAATTAAATTAATAATTTATAAAATAGACTATAATATATAACAAATAATAATATGATTTACATATTATTAATACTTTATCTATAAAATAAATTAATAGACATAATAGCTAAAAATAGAATATAAAAAATTGAATAAACAATGCAAAAATTTAATAAAAAAACTAGAAAATACTTGAAAAATAACTAAAAACTATCTAAAAAGAATAATTAAAAAAAAATGATTTAAAATAATTAAAAAAAAATAATTAAAAAAATAAAAAGTATTACTCATTAAACTCTTCTTTTAATAAATCAAAATATATCTCATCATATATCTCATTATTAATAGGATAAGCTTGTCTTCTCTTTCCAATAATTTTAAAGCCAATATTTTCATACATCTTAACTGCTTTTTCATTAAAATCTATTGCATACAACATAATATTATTAAGATTAAGAATATTGAAAGCAAAATCAAGAAGTAATTTAGAAGCTTCTTTTCCATACCCTTTAGATTGGAATTTTTTATCAATTAAGATACCCATAGTCCCTTTTCTATGAGGATAAATAATATCATAAAGTAAACAAAGCCCAATAGCTTCATTAGTTTCTTTTAAAACAACAACAAAGAAAAATTTATCATCACTATTATTATATGATTCAATATATTTTTCTTGTCTTTCAATAGTCCATGCATCATGACTTTTACCAAATGTTAAATTCAATTCAGGATCATTTAACCATTTAGCATATAATCCCAAATCTTCTTTAATACTTAAACTAAGGTAAATTTCTTTACCATCAACTTTATTAATATAATTCATTTTATCCCTATAGTTATTATAAATAATAATTA
>JAKSUF010000265.1 GCA_024409145.1 archaeon
TTAATTTTAATTTTTCATATGTTTGAATGTTTTATTAAATTTTTATCTAATTATAATTTATCTATTTTTTCACTTTCTATATGGTTTTATTAAATTACTTATACTGTAATTTAAATTAATAGATTATTGATTAAACTAGTGAAATATTAATTGTTATTTTATTATTTTTAATTCAATTATTCTAAAACTTAATATCTAGAACTTGAGATATATTCTCTATTATAAAATCAGCATGTTTAGGCATTCTATCTCCATAGTCTCCTTTTTGCTCAACTGTTAATATAGCCAAATCTGCATTATTAAAAGCAATTATGTCATTTGGTCCATCACCAACCATCATAACCTTATACCCTTTATTTTTAAGTTCTAAAATTATTTCTCCTTTTCTTATTTTAGTAGCTGTTGGAAATACATTATTTTTATTTATTTTAATAATTTCAGCTAGTTTTAATATGGCTCCATATCTATCTCCAGATGCTATATAAATATCAATATTATTTTTTTGTAAAGTATTTATTGTAGATTTAACTTTTGGAAATAGTTGGCCAGCTGATGTTATTGTATAAGCTACTTTTTTATTTTTTACATCTAATATAAGTGCAGATCCATTACATAATTCCATTTTTGGAACTTTTTCTTTAAGTGGTTTAAAGCAATCAACAATTTCTTTAATTGTAGCATTATCCTTTTTTATTATATTTAATATTTCTTCATCGCTTGCATCAGATGATGAATAACTAACACTTATTTTAATATTATTTTTTTCAATAAATTCAGATATTTTCATTTCTTGATTTAAATCTTTTAAAATATTTGTATCGCATTGTAAAACTGCAAGTGCAGAATCACCTATATTATCAATTAATGTCATTGGATTAATATGAGTTATAATTTTATTATTTTTAATATCTTTAATAGCTTTATATCTTTCAAGTAATGTTCCAGAATTATCAAAAACAATTGCTTTTTTCAAATCTTCCCCCATATTCTCACCAAATATTTAATACTCAATTTAATAGTTTATTTTAATAGTTTATTTAATTTTATTTTTATTTTATTTTTATTTTATTTTTTTTTAAAATGTGTTTATTAACTGTTTACTAATTATTTAGTAAAGTTTGATTACTGTATTTTTTACTAATTATTTGAAATTAATATTAATTAATCTCAATTATACCCAATATTATTTAAATATTAAAATATATAACTATATTATTATAAATCTAAAATTTCTAAAGTATATGACTTTATAAAAATAGTTTCTAAAAAATTTATATTTAATCAAGATTTAAAATTTAGGAATTATAAAAATAGTTTCTAAAAAATTTATATTTTAAGAATTATTATTCTAATCAATTCAATTAAAATTTAAAGGTGTTTTAATGAATATCCTCGAAAAATTAAATTCCATTAAAAGTCAGGAATTGACTGCAAAAGAAAATGTGGAAAATTACATTAAAGTAATTGAAGAAAAAAATGAAGAAATTAATGCTTTCATTGACCTTAATAAAGAACAAGCTATTGCTAAGGCAGAAGAAATTGATAATAAAATTGCTAATGGTGAAGAAGTTGGTAATCTTGCAGGTTTAGTATTTGGTATTAAAGCTAATATTAATGTTGAAGATTTTACTATTTCTGCGGCTTCTAAAACTTTAGAAGATTATATTGGTAGTTATGATGCTACTGTTGTTAAAAGAATTAAAGCTGAAGATGGTATTATTATTGGTATTAATAATATGGATGAATTTGCAGCTGGTAGTTCTTGTGAAACTTCTTATTATGGAAAAGTTGATAACCCTGCTGCTCCTGGAAGAATTCCTGGAGGTTCTAGTGGAGGAAGTGCAGCAGCTGTTTCTGCTTCTATGTGTGATATAGCTATTGGTTCTGATACTGGTGGTTCTATTAGAAATCCTTCTTCTCATTGTGGTGTATTAGGATTTAAACCAACTTATGGTGCTGTTTCAAGACAAGGTTTACTTGATTTATCTATGAGTTTAGATCAAATTGGACCTATGGCTCGTGATGTTGAAGGTATTGCTTTAGCACTTAATACTATTGTTGGAAATGATCCTACTGAATGTACTACTTTAGATTTAGACTTTGATTTTGTTAAAGAAATAGAAGATGTAAAAGGTGACAAACCACTTTCTGGTATGAAAGTAGCTACTTGTAAAGATTTTAAAGCAGTTACTGATGATAATATTAATTCTATTATTGATGAATCTGTAGCTAAACTTGAAGAACTTGGTGCAGAAATTGTTGAAGTAGAATTTAAATATGTTGATTTATGTTTACCTACTTATTATCTTATTAATTATGTTGAATTCTTCTCAGCTACTAGAAAATTTGATGGAAGAAAATATGGTTCTAGAATTGAAGAAGTTTGTGGAGATGAAGTTTTAAGAAGAATTAAAATGGGTTCATACATCTCACAACAAGAATTCAGTGGTAAATATTATAAAAGAGCACTTCAAGCAAGAACTTTAATTAGAAATGAAGTTAACAGTATGTTAGATGGTGTAGATTTAATTGTAGGTCCTACTGTTCCTAAATTACCTCATAAATTAGGAGAAGAGTTAGAACCTATGGAAATGTATGCTTATGATGTTCTTACTGTTATTGCTAATTTAGCTGGTATTCCTGCTGCTAGTATCCCTGCTGGTGATGTAGAAGGTATTCCTGTAGGTCTTCAAATCCAAGCTAAACCAGAAGATGATTTAAAAATTATTAAAGCTATGAAAGCTTTAGAATAAATATAAGAAATCATTATATTATAATATAGCTATGTTTTAGCTATTCTTTTTTTATTTTTATAGATTCAATATATCTATATTTTATTTTTTATTTTATTTTTTTTTATAACCCATAGTATACTTTAACTTTT
>JAKSUF010000266.1 GCA_024409145.1 archaeon
TAAATATTTTTTAATATGTTTTTTTTTAAAATTAGTTTTTTAAAATTAGTTTTTTATAAATAATAAATTAAAAACAGTCCTATAAATCGGCAATTAATTATAATTAAGTAAAAAAAGAAGAAATGATGGTTTAACCATACATTTCTTTAGGGTCAAATAATCTTTCAGAAATAACTTTAAAATCCTTTTCAGTTAAATTATTAATATCAATTTCTTCTTGATTAACATCTAACTGTCTAAAGAAACAAGATCTATAACCCTCATGACATGCTGCTCCTTTTTGATCAACTTTTAAGATAATAGCATCTGCATCACAATCAATAAACACTTCTTTAATAGTTTGAATGTTTCCAGAACTTTCTCCTTTTAACCATTGTTTCTTTCTAGAAGTACTATAATAATGTGCTTTTTTAGTTCTTAAACTTTCTTCAACAGCTTCTTTATTCATAAAAGCAACCATAAGAATATCATTTGTTTGATAATCTTGAGCAATAGCTATGACTAATTTCTCACCATTTATATCTAATCTAAAATTTAATTCCATAAAACCATCTCATTAGATTTTATCTTAAATTTCTTTCTTGATATAATCAGCCACATCATCAATAGCTACTAATTCTTGTTCTCCAGTTTCCATATTTTTAATAGTGACTTTGTTATCTTCAAGATCACGTTCACCAACTAAAACAGTAAACTTAACACCAATCTTATCTGCATAAGCTAATAATTTTTTAAATTTCTTTCTTGATAAATCAACATCGGTTGGTATATCAGATAATCTAAGTTTTTGTGTAATTTCAAATGCTTTTCCTCTTGTAGATTCTGAAATTGCAGCTACATATGCAGTAATTCTTGGTTCTAATTCTTTTTTACCAGTTAATTCTTCAATAGCATTGATTAATCTATCAAATCCAAGTGCAAAACCAGTTGAAACAACTTCTTCTCCACCAAATAATTTGATAAGACTGTAAGTTCCTCCACCACAAACTTGTTTTTGAGCTCCAAGACCTTGAACATATACTTCAAATACAATTCCAGTATAATAATCTAAACCTCTTGCAACACCTAAGTTAAGTTTATAATTAAATACTTGGTAAGATTCAAGAGTTTTAATAAGTTCTTCGAATTCAGCTAATGCTTCATGAGCTTCTTCATAAGGAGAAACTAATTCTCTAATGTCTTTAATAATTGATGAATCTCCAACCATATCCATTAATTTGAATAAAACTTCGTTAATCTCAGGATTATCTTTAATTACTGGGTCATCACCTATAAGAGATTCTTCTAATAACTTTTTATCTCCTTTATCAATAACAATCATGATTTTTCTTTGAGTTTGTTCATCAATATTAAAGTGAGCAAATAATCCTCTAATTATTCCTAAATGATTAACATTAAACTCAGCAGTGGTGATTCCAAGTTCTTCTATTGCATTACTACACATAGCTATTACTTCTGCTTCACCTTCTGGAGATTTAGCACCAATTAATTCACAACCAAATTGCCAGAATTGTCTGAATCTACCTTTTTGAGGTCTTTCATATCTAAAACAACTTCCATAGTAATATAATTTAATTGGTTTAGCTGTTTTTTGCATTTCATTTAAATATAATCTTGCAATAGGTGCAGTAATTTCAGGTCTAAGAGTAAGTTCTCTTCCACCTTTATCTGTGAAATTATAAAGTTGATCTACAATTTCTTCCCCAGATTTTGTAGTAAATAAATTTAAATCTTCAAAAAGAGGAGTTTGAACTTCTCCAAAACCGTAGTTTTCAAATACTTTTCTAAGTGTATTTTCTACCTCTTTTCTTTGTCTCATTTCTTCAAATAAGAAATCTCTTGTTCCTCTTGGTCTTACAAATTCCATTTAGAATTCTCCATTTATCTATTATTAATATAAAATTGATTAATTTAATATAATGTTAATAATTTCTTAATTAACATTTTGTACTGTTTTTAATACAGAAGTTAATAGTTTATTAATTAACATTTTGTACTGTTTTTAATACAGAAGTTAATAATTTAACAATATTTATATCTGTTTCTTTGTCTTTATAATCTTTTTTAATAAGAACTTTTTAATCTTTAAAAAACTTTGTTGGTTTTTAGATTTCTGTTAAATTATTTTAAAAATGATTATTTTTTTATTTTACTTCGTTATATCCTATTAGTTTCTAAAATCTTCATTTTCTGTGTTAATTTTCTTTTATTTTTTATTTTTTTTATTTTAAATTACTATTAATGAAATAGGATCTATTTGTTAAAATATAAAATGATTAAAATTTTAAATTGTTTCCTAATATTTTAATTAATTTTATTTAAACGATTTTAATTATTCTTTTTTTAGTTTAAAATTTTAGAGGTTACTTTATATCTTTATTTAAATTCGAAAAAATCATTTATAAATATTTAAATATTTCTTTTATTAAATATGAGTATTAATTAGATTTTAAAAACCTTTTAAATCTAATTTTTTTAATAGATATTCTATTAAAGTGGTGATTTTATGGAAAAGAAGTATTTTATATTAATTAGTTTAATTCTATGTGTATTTTTAGGATTATCTGCTGCAAGTGCTTCTGAAATTAACACAGATGATAGTAGTTCTGCTCTTGATGATTCATCCCTTCAAGAAATTACTTCTATTCAAAGTCCTGAAATTTCAGAAGAAAATATCGTAGATGAAAGTGTTCAAAGTCTTAAAAGTTCAGAAGAAAATGATGATTTAAAATTAAATAGTAACTCTAATAGTACTGATAAAATTAAAGCAATTGTTAAGGCTACTTATAAAAATAAAATGATTTATGTAACTGTGGTTGATGAAAATAATGCTCCTTTAAAAAATGTCAATG
>JAKSUF010000267.1 GCA_024409145.1 archaeon
AATACTTAATTAAATTGCATTATTTATAAATTTTTCTATAATTAAAGCTTATTTTTAAAAAATAAAGCACCATATTTTAGATTAATAACAATAATCAAATTTAAATAGAATTTTTAACAATTAAAGCAAAATTAAGATTTTAAAGAAAATTACAAAACCATTACAAAATTACACATAATTATCAAAAATCTAAAATTATAGAAAAATTACAACGGGTTAAAATAATTAACCTCCCAATTGTACAAGTTATTATCTATAACCCATAGTTTAAAAAGAGATATGATAAAACTAAAGTATAAAAATAGTTAAAAACAAAAATAAATAATGGAAATTACTATTTAATCAAATAATAAAAAATTAATGGAGTTAAAGAATGATTGATACCCACATTCATGCAGATACTAGAAGTAGTGAAGATTTTGGAATAATGTCCCAAGAAGGAATAAAAACTGCAATAACTTGCTCATACTACCCATACAAATTAAATAACAATCCAGATATCTTAATAAATCACTTTGAAAGAATACTTAATTTTGAAACCAAACGTGCTGGAGAATATAATTTAGACTTAAAAGTAGCATTAGGAATGCATCCAACAAATACCCTTAGAAAAAGTGACAAAATATTTGAATATTTAGAAAAAATGATTAACACAGATAAAATCGTAGCTATTGGAGAAATAGGCTTAGATGAAAATACTGAAGAAGAAAAAATAGGATTTAAAAAACAATTAGAAATTGCAGATGAAACAAATACAAAAGTAATAATCCACACACCAAGAAAGAATAAGAAATCTGTTTTAAAAGACATTAAAGAAATAGTTTTAGAAAACATAAAACCAAATCTTGTAGTTATGGACCATATAAATAAAGAAACAATTGAAGAGGTTATTGACGAAGGATTTAAAATAGGATTAACAGTACAACCTCAAAAATTAACTCCTAAAGATGCAGTAGACATATTAGATAACTATGGATTCAATAATTTTTTATTAAACAGTGATATTAGTAATAAACCTTCAGATATTCTTTCAATACCAAAAACAGTAAAAGAACTCGAAAAATTAAATTATAATAGAAAAGAAATTGAAAAAGTAAAATCTAAAAATGCAAAATCATTTTTCAAAATATGAATAAAATAATCACATGAAAAATAAAATAAAGTAAAATAAAAATAAGTAAAATAAAAATAAGTAAAATAAAAAAAATAAAACTAAAAAATAATATAAAAAACTAAAAAAAAGAAATAAAAGATTAAACGAGTAAAAATAAGACGTATTTAATCTTTTTTAACTAATTTAACTCTAGCTGGAGTTACAATGATTAAATTTTTAACTTGAGAAAGTAATATAGCTTCAGCTTTATATTGTTCTCTTAATATTTTTAATCTTTCACCAGCTTGTCTAAATTCATTAATACCTTTCTTTTGAAGGAAAGTTAAATCAAGAATAACAGGATTTTTTTCTTCAACAATTTGATCAAATACATAATCCATATCATCCATAGATTTTGGTTTAATTAAAATAATTTCATAGAAAGATTGTTCTGGAGAAATAGTAAAATCATCTAAAAACTCCTCTTCAAACTCACTACCAATATCTAAACCATAATCATACTCATAGGATTGTTTAGGACTAACTGAACCAAAATTATTCCCATATTCTTCTTCAAAACCCAAACTCTTTTTTAAGTTATCAGTAAAACCCATATTTTTACTCTCCATCTTCATTTAGATGATTCAAAATAGCATCCAATAATCTAGAAGCGCCTTCATTATAAACATCAACTGCAGGTAAACCGAATTCATCTTCAAAATCAGAAGGAGCAAGTCCTTCATCAGCATTTCTGAGATTTATAGATAATCCTACAACCTTAGTTGGTTCAACAGATTCAATAGCTTTAACTTCTTCAGCAATTCCACGTGGTTCACGATATGGGTGATTTACCCTATGACCAACAATAACTGCATCAGGAGCACAACCAATTAAAATAGCTGCAGATAAACCTCTTGGATGAGGATTTCCTTTTTCAGTTAAACTTGATTGACCTTCAATAAATATAATTTCAGGTGATTCTTTTTCTTCAACATATTTAATTGCATGGAGAATTGCAGAAGGAATATCCATAGCAGACAAACTTCCTGCTCTGAAATTAAAGTAAGTAGGTTGTTCTAATCCCATTTCATCAGTAGAAATTACAGCGGATTTAATACCTCTTTCAGTAGCAGCATTACCTAATGCCTTAGTAGTAGTTCTTTTACCACATTCTTGAGAAGTTCCTCCAACAAAAACAATTTTTGCTTTTGGTTTATAAAAAATCTTTGGTAAAACTTCACAACATTTTTCAGGTGCAATACCTGCAATCTCTTTTATAACATCTAATCTAGAACTTATTTCTTTAATTGTAACATTTTGTTGTTTTGCAAATTTTAATAAAGATGCATTTTCACTTAAATCTAAAGATCTGAATGAACAAACAACATTTTTTCCATTAGCTATTGCTTCAACAGCATATTTTAATGCTACACCCTCAGCACCAATAGGTAACATAATGACGACTGTTTTAGCATTAGTACTTTCAAATAAATCTGATAAATTTGATGCAACTTCAAGACCACAGAATGGTTTTCCCTGTTTATCTGGATTATCATCTAAAAAACCAACTGTCTCAATACCTTCGAGGTTAGAAAATTTTTCTCCACCTCCACCACAACCTATAACAATATATGGGTTAAGATCTTGAAGGTCTTTAACTGAAGTTATAGAATACAAAAAATCACTCCTAAATTTAATAAATTTTTAATAATAATTAATAATATTAAAATTTTAATCTCT
>JAKSUF010000268.1 GCA_024409145.1 archaeon
GAACTGTTTTTTTTAATAAATAAAATCATTTAGAATCATATTGTAATTTAGAATAATTTTTATTTTTATTTGTTTTTATTTAGTTGTTTATGCAATTAATTTATTATTTGTTCTTGTTTGTACAAGTAATGCTTTATTTTTTCTTGTTTAGTCAATTAAAGCCCTAATAATCGTTAGATTTATATATTATTAAGTTTAATGTTATATTGTAATAGGTGACATATAAAATTATAAATATATGGTGGAAAAATGTATTAATTTTTCTTTTTAATTTTTTATTTAAAAATGTAATGTGGTTTGGAAAAAATGATTTTTAATAAGCAAATAAATTTAATATTAATGATGTCATTATTATTGTTTTTATGTTTAGGTACTGTTTGTGCATCTGATAGTACAATACATAGCATGAATGATGATAATATGGATATTGGTTCTATGGATAATGTAGTTGAGATGCCTGTAAGTGATTCTGTTGCGGATTTGGATACTGGTTCTATGAATGAGACAGTTGATATGTCTGTAAGTGATTCTGTTGCGGATTTGGATACTGTTGAAAAGGATGAAAATATGGTTAGTCCATTATCTAATTTATCATTCACATCTGATCTTAAAGAATTAGAAGAAAAAATAAACAATACTAAAGATAATATTATTTACTTAGATAAAGATTATAAATACAATGGAGAGAGTGATTTAAGTACTGGTATTAGTGTAAATTCTAATATTGTTATTGATGGTCAAGGACATAGTATTGATGGTGCAGGAATTGCACATATATTTAATATTGCTGATAATGTAACTTTAAAAAACATAAACTTCATAAACACAAAATCTGATTTGGATGGTAGTGCTATTTATTGTCATGGTTCTAATTGTTCTGTTGTGAATTGTGTTTTTGTTAAGTGTTCTGCAAATAATGGTGGTGCTATCTGCTATGTGGGTGATAATTGTTCTGTTGTGAATTGTGTTTTTGTTAAGTGTTCTGCAAATAATGGTGGTGCTGTCTTCTGGAAGGGTCATAATGGTCTTGTAAATGGTTGTAATTTTAGTTTCTGTTCTGCAAACAAAGGCGGTGCTATTTACTGTGCTAAATGTTAAATTTTGTTAATTATTCTGCAATTCGAGAATGTTTTAAGATGTAGGAGAAGTTGTCCATATTAGAACTTGTAAAAAAGGTTCTGATGTAGTATGATTTTTTCTTTTCTTTTTTTCTTTTCCTTTTTTTTATTTTTCATTTCTATTTTTTAGTTTATTTTTCTATTTTCTTTTAATTTTTTAAGTATTTTTTAACTCATTTTAATAAAATTATTAGTTTATTATAAATACTATGAAAATGATAATTATAAATACTATTAATTAATTTAATTAACACTTTGGAGATTTTATATTGAAAGATAAATGTGGTATTGTAGGAATTCATTCTAAAGATATTAACAAGGATGTTTCTTCTTATATTTATTATGGTTTATATGCTTTGCAGCATAGGGGTCAGGAATCTGCAGGAATTACTACCTGTGGTCAATTTGGAGTTAACCATCATTATGGTATGGGTTTAGTAACTGATGTTTTTAATAAATCTAAACTTGCTGAAATGAGAGGTCATGTAGGTATTGGTCATGTTAGATATTCTACAACTGGTTCTTCTAAACTTCAAAATTCACAACCTTTTGTAACTGATTTAGAAGATGGTTTTATTGCTGTTGCTCATAATGGTGATATTGTAAACTCTGGTGCATTAAAACAAGAGCTTATTAAAAAAGGTTATTTATTTAGATCAGGTACTGATTCTGAGGTAGTTTGTTATTTAATTAAAGAAGAATGTAGAAGAGAAAAAAATTATTTAAAGGCTTTAGAAACTGTATCTAAAAAATTAATGGGGTCTTATTCTTTAGTTATATTAATTAATGATGATCTTTATGTTTTAAGAGATCCTATGGCAATGAAACCTCTTGCTGTAGGTAAGACTAAAGATTCCTATGTATTTGCTTCTGAAACTGTTGCTTTTGATGTAACTGGTGCTAAATTTATTCGTGATTTAGAACCTGGTGAAGTTGTTTATATTGAAAATGATGAACTTAAATCCTATACTTTAGAATGTGCTAAAGATTCTAAATTAGCTCATTGTATGTTTGAGTATGTTTACTTTGCACGTCCTGATAGTGTTATTGATGGAAAATCTGTTTATAGTGTTAGATTAAATATTGGTAAAAAATTATATGAAGAATTCCCTGTTGATGCTGATTTAGTTATTCCAGTTCCGGATTCATCTATTCCAGCAGCTATTGGTTATTCTAGAGCATCTGGAATTCCATATGGTGAAGGTTTAATTAAAAATCGTTATGTTGGAAGAACTTTCATTATGCCAACTCAAGAAGAAAGGGAGTTAGCAGTTAAACTTAAAGTTAATCCTATGGCTTCTGAAATTGAAGGAAAACGTATTGTTGTTGTAGATGATAGTATTGTTAGAGGAACTACTTCTGCTTCTTTAATTAGAATCTTAAAAGAAGCAGGTGCAAAAGAAGTTCATATGATGATTGGTTGTCCTCCTGTTGTTGCACCTTGTTTCTATGGTGTAGCTATGGCAACTAAAGAAGAACTTATTGCTCATAATTATAGTATTAAAGAGATTCAAGAAAAATTAGGTGCTGATACTTTAGGTTATATTAGTATTGATTCTCTTATTGAAGCAATTGGTATGGATAAAGAAGACTTATGTTTAGGTTGTCTTAATGAAGATTATCCTACTGAAATTCCTGAAGATTTAGAAGCTGAGTCTTATTATAAGATGTTGCAAGTTCAAGGGTAATTTTAGAGCTGAGTC
>JAKSUF010000269.1 GCA_024409145.1 archaeon
TAATAAACTAATTAATATTACATAATTATATTAAATATAAATAATAAAAATTTAAATGATTAGTTAATAATAAAAACAATTAAAAAAAAAATTATTATTCCAATTAATCAAAGAAATTAATAAATCATGATAATCAATTAATATAAGGAGGTTAAACATGAAAAAGCATTGCCCCAAATGTAAAGGAACTGGTTCTATAGTTGTAGATACTAAAATTTGTGATGCATGTGATGGAACTGGATATCAAGATACCTTTGAAATGAAAAATCATTTTAAAGGAGTAAATAATAATGCAAGAGCTAAATTTGATTTAGATGCAGATCAAGATGTTCCATGTGAAATTTGTAAAGGTAAAGGAACAGTAGACATTTTAGAAGACTGTACTCATTGTAATGGAACTGGAGAAATTAATGTTTGTGCTAACTGTGGTAAAATAATTGATGACAAATATGAATATTGTAAAGCATGTCACAAAATTTTACTTGAAAAGAAAGAACAAAAAACAGAAGAAAAAATTAAAGTTGAATCAGACATAAGTGGAAAAGAAATAGTCTATGAATTAGATAGCTTATGCCAAATGAGTGATTTAGAACTCAATTCAATTTATAAAGGTAAAGTTACAAGAGTAGAAAGATACGGTGTCTTTGTTAGTTTAAATAATAACTGTTGGGGGTTAATGAGAACAAGAAACCCTCAAAATAAAGTTGGAGACAAAATATTTGTTAGAATTATAGATATTAAAGAACATAAAAGAGAAGTAGATATGTCTCCAGCACGTGTGGTTAAAGGAGAATATATTATCAAAAAACTAAGAAAGAACATTTCAAGAACCCAAATTGAAACTCTTGACCAATCTTATCTTAAAAAAATTGTCAGAATTCAAGGAGAAGTTGTTCAAATTCAACAAACTTCTGGCCCAACAATATTCACAGTAACTGATGAAACTTCAATCACATGGGCAGCTGCATTCAATGAACCTGGAGTTAGAATGTATCCTCATATAAATACAGGAGATATTGTTGAAGTAATCGGAGAAGTTAATCAACATAATGGAGAAATTCAAATTGAATCTGATACCATTGAAAAATTAGATGACGAAACTGCTGAAAAAATGAAAGCTTTAATTGATAAAGCTCTTGATGAGAAAGCAGAACCTGCAGATGTTGATTTCTTAATTGAAAGCCCAGTTTTAGATAGATTAAAACCTAAAATGAGAGAATCTGCAAAAGTAATTAAAAGAGCTATTTTAGATGGAAGATCTATTTTAGTACGTCACCATGCAGATGCAGATGGTATTTGTGCAGGAGTAGCAATGGAAAAAGCAATTATCCCTTTATTAAAAGAACACAATCCAGATAGCGATGCAGAATGGCATTACTTTAAACGTTCTCCAAGTAAAGCACCATTCTATGAATTAGAAGATGTTGTTAAAGATTTATCCTTTGCACTTGAAGATTTAGAAAGACATGGTCAAAAATTACCATTAATTGTACTTTTAGATAATGGTTCTACAGAAGAAGATATTGTTGCTTTAATGCAAGCAAAAATTTATGATATTGAAATCGTTGTTATTGACCATCATTATCCTGGAGAGTTAATTACAAAAACTTTAAGAAATGGTGAAACTGTTGATGGTTCTTTAGAAGTTCCATCTGAAGATATTATTGGTGGAACAGTTGCAGTAGATGAATATGTAGATACTCATGTAAATCCATACCTTGTTGGTGGAGATTCTCAAATAACTGCAGGTGCATTAGCTACTGAAGTAGCACATATCTTAAATCCAGAAATTGAAGATTTAGTAAAACATTTACCCGGTATCGCAGTATTAGGAGATCATGCTGATGCTGATGAAGTTGATCAGTATGTAGAACTTGCAGCTACTAAAGGATATGATAAAGAAGAATTAAAGAAGATTGCAGAATGTATCGACTTTGAAGCATATTTCCTTAGATTTATGAATGGTAGAGGTATTATGGACACTATTTTAGGAGTAGACAATTTAGATAAACATCCTAAAATGATTGAAGCTTTATACAAAGAATACTTAAAACGTGTAAATACACAAATGAAAGCAGCTTTACCTAATATTAAACGTACTAAATTAGATAATGGAATTTACTTTAATATATTAGATGTAGAAAAATATGCACATAAATTCACTTTCCCAGCACCTGGAAAAACTTGTGGTTTTGTACATGACAAATTAGTTAAAGAAATTGGTGAAGATAAACCAATCATAACTTTAGGTCATGGCCCAGATTTCGGAGTATTTAGAGCAACTGATTCAGTGCATCAAATCTTTGGATTTAATGTAAACAATATAGTCATTAGCCTTGCAGAGAAAATACCAGAAGCTGGAATTGATGGTGGAGGCCATGAATGTGCAGGATCTATAAAATATATTGAAGGTCTTGGAGAGAAAGTTCTCAGTGAGCTTTTAAAAGAAGTTAAAGAAATGCATGAATAAATTCTAAATTTTTAGAATATTAATATATCATATTTATTTCTACTTCTTTTTTAAATCTTTTTTAATATTTTTTATCCCTACTTCTTTTTTAAATCTTTTTTAATATTTAATTTTTATTTTTCAAATTATGATTCTTAACTTTTAATTCATAATCCAATATTTAATAGAGAAATTAACTTAAACTTAAAATAGTTTTCATATTAAATTTAATAATTAATAAAAATATTCCAAAACAGAATATGAAAAACAAATTAAATTAATTAAATAAAAAGTACGACTAAAATTATTAAATAAAAAACTAGAACTATAATAATTATCGAATATTAAATTAAATATAT
>JAKSUF010000027.1 GCA_024409145.1 archaeon
TTAATTATTGCTAGTATTTTTACTAATTGTAACTATATTGAAATAAAAAAAATAAAAAAGGTTACAAAATTAATTAAAATTTTTTATTTTATTTTTTTAATATATAATTTAATTATTTTTTCATATATAAAAAATCTTATGCAATGCATAAGATTTTTATATTTAATAATTTCCTTTTTCAGCAATTCTAGCTCTTCTATCAGCATCACGTTTAGCTGTTGATTCTCTCTTATCATAAAGTTTTTTACCTTTTGCTAGAGCTATTTCAACTTTAACGTATCTACCTTTAAAATAAATCTTTGTAGGTACAATTGTAAATCCTTGTTCTTTTTGTTTACCTATCATCTTATTTATTTCTCTTTTATTAAGTAATAGTTTTCTTTCTCTTAATGGATCTCTATTAAATATATTACCCATTTCATATGGTGAGATATTCATACCACTAATAAATACTTCACCTTTATAAATATGTACATAACTTTCATTAATAGAACATTTACCCATACGTAATGATTTAACTTCCGTTCCTACTAATTCTATTCCAGCTTCAAAAGTTTCTTCTAAAAAATATTCAAAAGAAGCTTTTTTATTTTGTGCTATGATCTTTATCCCTTCCATAATTTTTTCCTTTTCATTTTGTTTTTTATTTATGCATTATATATCATTGCAAACATAAAAGCTACTATAATTATTTAAGTAGCTTATATGTCTTATAAATCATCTTAGCTGCTTCTGCTCTTGAAGCATTATTTGATCCTTTAAATGTTCCATCAGGATATCCATTTAAAATATCATTTTTAACAACTAAATTTATTTCAGTTTTATAATTCTTTGCATTGAAGTCTTTAAAGTGAGATGTGTAATCTTCATTAACTCCAACTGTAAATTTATTTGATAGTAATACTCTACCAATCATAACAGACATTTCTTGTCTTGTTATCTTACCATTTAAATTTAATTTAGAGTAGTTAGCACCATAATCACTTGTAGTAATAATACTATATGCTTTTGCAGCTGCTAAATATCCTTCTCTAGTAAACCAGTCATCAGATAACTTTTTATACTTTGTTAAACTTAAGTTTGATACTCTCATAAGTAAAGCTATAAATTCTTTTCTTGTGATAGTTCCTTCTGGTCTAAATGTTCCATCTTCATAACCATTAATAATGTTTGCACTATTTAATGAAATGATATAGTCATATGCCCAGTGATTTTTTAATAAGTCTTTAAAGATTGTTGAGTAATTTGATACTGGTGTTAAATTTTCATCAAAGTTTATGTATGCGCATTTACCTTCATAAGTAAATCCGTTTGCATCTTTAATAAATATTCTTACTGTATAAACTCCACGGTAATTTTCAATAAGTGTTCTAGCTCCTGCATAACTTCCTATATAAGCGATATTTTGTTCACCTGTTTTAGAAGTTTTAATTGGGGTAATGTTTGAGCTATTATTTGTTGGATGCATTACGATTGTATATTCATAATTTCCTCCAGCCATTGAATCCCATGTTAATTTATATAAATTATTCTTTCCTTGTACTAAGAATTTTTTTGCTACTGTTAATGTTGATGTGTAATATGAGTTTGGTCTTGCACTTGCTCCTCCTGCCATGTTTGCCCAATAATCATAAAGACCTGGTACATGTGTTGCAAGTGGTAAGTCCATATTTTCTTGTGGATATGAATTACTACTTAAGTAATTTATTTGACTGTATCCATAGTCAGCTCTTTCTTGTACATCTTTATAATCTACAGAAGTTTTATTACTTGCTGCACCAAAAAGTTGCACATAATCCCATGCTGCTATTTCTGCTATATCCCATTTACTTGAACCAGATACACTACTATAATTTTTAACTTGTGATAAATTATTTAGTCCTCTGATTTTTGCATATCTAGAATTTATCCATCCTCTACCATATAATTTTTCATATGTAACAAGATAGTATGTAGTGAAATGATGTCCATATTCATGAGATAATGTTTTACTAATACTTGATAATGAACTTGATTCATCACAACCAAGTATAACGATATAACTGTTATCACCCATTGAGTATGTTCCATCACTCTTTGTTATAACATCAGCGCTATAATATCCACTAACTCCTTCTTCGATATCAGGATATAAATAGATATATTTAAGTTTACTAATTTCAGTAGATACATAATTCTTAGTTAACTCTCTATAAACTTGCATAAGTTTTTCTTTAGTATTCCATGTCTTAGAATAGCTTTCAATCTTTGGACCTAATGTACTTTGGTATTCACAAACTGGATCACCATAACCACTTCTTGGTCCCGCATATGCGTTAACGTTTAAAGTAAGTACTAAGAAAAAAGTAAGTATCACTACTACAAAACTCTTTCTCATATTTACCCCATCTAAAATTTATTTTATAAATTTTTTTCTAATTAATCTTTAATTCCTAACAATGTTCCATCTGGAATTTTTCTTCCTCTTAAAAAGTCACCAGCATCCATTGCTTTCTTGCCTTCAAGTTGAAGTTTAGTAATTAAGATTGCACCGTCATTAGTTTTAACTAGAACTCCATCATCTGATGTACTAATAACTGTTCCTGGCACTGCATTAGAATTTTCATCTAATACTTTTTTAAGATCTAATACTTTAAGCATCTTTCCATCAAGGTATGTATAAGCACTTGGCCATGGTGTCATTCCTCTAACAAAACTAAATAATTTTTTAGTTTCCATATCAAAATTTATTTCACCATCTTTTTTAGTTAGCATACCACAATGTGTTGCTTCATCTTCATTTTGTTTTGTTCTTGTTACTGTTCCATCTTCTATTGCATTTAGTGTATCAACAAGTAAGTCTCCACCCATATCTGCAAGTTTATCAAAAACAGTTTCTGCAGTATCTTCATCTGTAATAGCATATTCTGATACTTTCAAAATATCTCCTGTATCAACTCCTTCATCCATATACATTGTTGTTACACCAGTTTTTTCATCACCGTTGATAACAGCAAATTGAATTGGAGCTGCTCCTCTATACTTTGGAAGTAATGATCCATGAACATTCACGCATCCCTTTTTAGGTAAGTCTAAAATATTCTTTGGTAAGATCTTTCCATAAGCTACTACACAGAAAACATCTGCTTCTATATTTTTTAATTTTTCAAATAATTCATCATTACCTTTAACCTTGCTTGGTGTAATTACTTCGATGTTATTTTCTAATGCAAGTTTTTTTACAGGAGTCATTTGAAGTTCATATCCACGATTTGCAGGTTTATCTTCTTTAGTAACGACTAATGCTATTTCATGCTTGGAATCTATTAACTTTTCTAGTGATTTAGCCGCAAAATCCGGTGTTCCCATAAATACTATCTTCATAATCCCTCCTACTTTGTCTTACTTAATTATACAAAAAATTTAATAAATATCAAATAAAAAACAAGTTTTTTTAAAAAAATTAAAGGGGCAAAAAGTCTTGTTTTTACCCCATTTTTTAATAATTTTATAATTCTATTTCTGTATTATCACAATCATCTAAAATTTCTTCAATTTGTGTATACGAATCTTCATCTTGTAGATCTTTTATTGATTCACATAAGTTAACTAATTCTTCATCATCAAACACTGGAACATCTTTTGGATTCTTTGATTCTTCTTCATTTTTTTCTTCATATCCTTTATATGTTTCTTTAAATACCATATCTATTGAAGGTTCATCTAGTCCAAAGTTTAATAAAGCTTCACGGAATCTGTCATCTACTTTTTGATATTCGCCAAGCATAAATTCTCCTACTTTTTCTGGTTCAGCAAAATCTCTTGGGAATGTTAAACAATCAATTGCTTGTGTAATAAGTACTGCTTGTTTATCTTCATCTTTTGTATGACATAATGTATCTTCTAATTTATCTATTAAAATAACTTCTGCATTAGCAAGGAAATTATTTTCTACAAAATCTTTTTTATAATGATTTGCCATTTCATCATCTACTTTTTCTTTAACCATAGTTGCAATTTCTACTTGAGTTTTCTTAGGCATATCTCCTAATTTACAATCAAGATGTTTTTCAAGATTTTCAACTAAGAATTGTGTGTAATGATCTCTTGTTGCAATATATTTATTTAAATCAAAAGTATATGCTCTATTATGATAATCTAAATTCTTAATAAATTTCTTTACTTTCATTTCATCATCATTTATAAATCTTAAGTATGAAGCATCTCCTTCATAGAAATTCTTTATTACTTCATGAGAGTCACCTGATAATAAATATAAAAGTGATGCAATCTTAACTTCATCATGATATGTCATTGGTTGAGATAATCTTGCAAGTGATGAAAGAATTTCATTAAATCCTTCGGTGATTGCTATACCATTATAAAAGTTATCTGCAAAACCTGATTTATTGCAATAAATATTATTACCATTTTCATCTTTTTCTACTCTTGATGAAACCATATGACTAAGTTCATGAATTGCAAATCCTTGTCCTTCAACAGTTTTTAAACTATAATCTTGGAATCCAAAAACATTTGCTCCTGGTTTAAAGTAAGCAGCTGCAGATAAATTTATTTCTTTATCTCTATGTTCAATTGTAAGATAAGGTAATCTTGCTTTAAGATATTCACCTGAAACAAAAGGAAACATCTTTTGAATTCTTCCAAGTAAATCTCCAATTACAACTTTATCTTTTCTTTTCATTTTCTTTGGTAAATAATCTTTAATATTTATTTTACCTAATTCTTCTTTTTCTTCACTTTTAATTTTTTTACTTAATTCATCTAATTCATCAAAATCAATGCAAGGTGTATCAAGTAAAAATACTTTTGATATATATTCACAATCTTCAGGATACATTTCAAGTGGCATATAACCTGCTTTTTCATCAAAATAATATCCAGCATTGTATTTAATGTCATCATCAATACTTTCTTCACCTAAAGCTAATATTCTTCCCTTATATATAACCCTACCAAATTCTTCGAATTTGCTCATAACTTTATCTCCTATCTATTTATGACGTCATTTTATTAAATTTTCATGATAAAGTCAACAAAAAAAGCGAGATTAAATCTCGCTTTTTAATGTAAAATTATATTTTAAAATGAACAAATCTAATTCTTAATCAAGTTCGATGAAATCTTCCTCAGAAAGTATTTCATCTTCTGATTTAATTTCTTCCTCACATATCCTCTTCTTTTCTTCGTCTATTTCTTTTTTCCATAATCGTATTTCATCTTCTTCATAACCAAATTGTTCACATATTTCTATAAATGAATCTTCTACATTTTGTAATGCATCCATATCTACAAATCTTTCATTTAATGAATAGCTTCCTGATATATGTTTATTGTTTTTAATATCTTCTGGTATATATAAATAATTTAAAAATGTTGAAATAATATCATCTTGTTCTTCTTGATTTTCACATAATTCTAAACGATAAGGAAGTCTATCTACTAAAACTTGTTCAATGTTTGCTAGAAAATCTGCTTTTCCAAATACGAAGTCAAAATCTTTTTCAAGATCAACAACTGCTTCTTCTTCAAATATTTCTATCATTTCATCACTATGTACATCATCAAATGTTAATTTAGGATCTTCTTCTAATAACTCATCTGCTAATTTTTCTACTTTTACATCTAATTGAGAAGAAAATTGTTCACGAATAGAATCATCATATTCTGCCATGAAATCCATATTTTTAATAAATTTAATTACATCTTGTCTATCTCCAAGAAAATCTAATCCATGAAGATTATTTTCAAAGAATGCTTTTGTTAATTCTTCTTCATTAGGTGCTATTGCATAAAGTAATCTGCACATTCTTCTTTCGAAATAATATGCTCCGCTAGATTCATAAGCATCTTCTGTAAGTAATTCAGTCATTCCTTCATTTAACCCATTTCCATTATTATTTGTATCACTAAATCCAGCTGCATCAATATATCTTTCTTCATCTTTTATTAAATATGAGTAATCTACTTTTGATGAACTCATATGTAATAATTCATGAATGTATGTATCCAGTTGATCAAATTTATCTATAGCAATTGTATTATTATCACAATCATAAAATCCTGATAGATTACAAAATTCTCCTTCTTCATCAAAAGCTTCAATTATTTCATCATTGATATCATCTTTTGATACAAAGTAATATGCCATTGAAACTTTTTTCATTCTTGGTAATCTAAATTTTGCAAAATCTGCATTAGCATATGGGTAATTAGTTTTAATAAATCCCATTGCTTCTTCAACTTTCTTTACAAATTCTTCTGTATTATCTTCACCTATTTCAGGTAAATATTGTTTATATTCAAAATCTTTAAATTTTGTGTAGTCTATTTTGGGTTTATATCCTAAATTAGGTAGAGGTGTTAATTCAAAATAATTTTTAATAAAAGCTTTATCTTTTTTATGTATTTCTAGATACTCGCCATCTTCATAAACATATGGTTTCATACGTCCTTTATGTCCGCAAAAACAAACATCTATATCATGTCTTGGACAATTAACTCTTCCGTATTCAACAATAGAATCATCAGCTTTTCTCATATTTACCCCCTTTTCCTAATTTTTAGGCTAATTATATCATAAAACAGGGGTATAAATCAATAAGTTTTTGTAAATTTATGGAAATTTTTAACATTATACTATATTAAAAAATACAGGATAGAATCCTCGCAAAGTCAATAAAAAAGAGCCTTTTGGGCTCTTTTTTTATAAAATTTTGAATTTTTCCTTCATTATATATATGTCTTATAAACCAATATTATTTCTAATATATTCTCTAATGTTTACAAGTTCTTCAAAATCATAGAAGAATAGAACTTTAGGGTCTTTTGAAGCTTCAACGCTTTGTTTTGACTCAATAATAAATGTTACAAAGTTCTTTGCTAGATCTTCAATAATTTCTTCACCAGTATAGTCAGCATTAACTGTTACTACTTCTGTAACTAATACTTCAGGAACTGGTTCATCAACAATATCAGCTGTCACTTCACTAGTTACTTCTTTATTAGTATCTGTATCTTTAACAACAGTAGTTGTTACTACTTTCTTAACTGCTTTAAAGAATTTATCTCTATATAGTTTTAAGTATGATCCTTCTTGATATACACCATTATCAAATAGATAAATCATATCAGGTGATGGTGTTTCTGTTAAAATAACTTGGCTTTCATTTAAACATAAAATGTATGCATAGTTTTTAATTATTGTTGATAATGTTTCTTTATAATTTCTATAGTTGTTATCATTATCAAATGCATCATCAAGGTCTATAGCAAATGTAAATTTAGAATTATTATTCAATTTATCTTCTACTGTTACATATCCTTTCTTAAATCCAAGACCATCTGTAAATGTAATATATTTATTTACTCTCTTTAAATCTCTTGGCATTAATACTTTAGCTATCAATGATAAAAGTTTTTGTTCTTTATCATTACCTTGTTTATTATTACTTGTTGCAATATATAAATCTTCAGTATCATAAATTATATCATCTGTATAGAAGTTAGTTACTTTTAATTCATATCCTTCTTTATGTTCTTTTAATGTATAAAGTTTTCTTCCTGCATTATCTTTATAAACATAAACATTAAATCCTTCTTCAAGTTTAACTTCAGGACTTACTTCAAGATATTTTTTAATTACTTTAACTGCTTCATCTATTTCTAAATAATCATCTAGATCAACATCAATTGCTGTTAAGACTCCAGTAGTATAAATATATTTTGTAACTAAATCATATTCTTTATTAAACCATTTCATTTTATATGAATATAAATCTATAGGTAAGTTATCACTTGTGATATCACTACCTGCAAATGTTCCAGTAAATTTCATCGCTTGATCAACAACTTCTCTTGTTGATAAGAATGGAATAACTGTATCTTTTGTCATAACGAAAACATTTTGTGAATATGAATTATTTGCTTTAGCCATTTCTAAATAACTCATTGTACTTTGTTTCATTACTTCTCTTACTGTGTTTTCTAAAACATCAGTAATCTTTTTGATATTAGAGATTGATAATTTATCCATTGTGTCTAAACTTAATCCATCATACATACTGTTTGCTTTACTTACTAAAGTAATAGCTGGAATATTGTTTGATGTATAAATATTTTGTACACCTTCTGGACTATATGTAATTTCTAAATCATCTTTCATAATACGTTTAGCATATTCGCCTAAGATTTCTGAAACAACTGTGTGTTTTAAATCACTTGTTATTGCTTTTAATCCTGATGTTGTATTGATACCTATTTTATTAACATCAACGATACCAATGATCTTATCTTTTTGAATACCTAAATTACTTAAGTTAGTAATTAAATATCTAACTCCTCTATAATCATCATATGTTGCACTAGTAAATGCTAATACAACAGTTGTATCTGTCTTTTCACCTTTGATAGCATTTGCAAGTTCTATAAGAGCTGCTGTACCTGCAGCATTATCATTAGCACCAACAGTACCATTCATACTATCATAATGTGTTGTTAAAACTAAGACATCACCATTGTCCATATCAACTGATGCTTTTTTAATTGCAATTACATTTCTTGCAAAGTTAGTACCATCATATGGAGATATTTCAAAACCATCAAGACTAGATTCAAAACCAAAGTCTATCATTAAATCATTTATATACTTAGCAGTACTTACTTCATTACTACTTCCTGCTACTCTTTCATTCTTTGTAAGTTCATTTAAGTAATTTTCAATATTACTTTCACTAGCACTTTGATATGTTAATCTATTAGAAAATAATAATAACAAAACAAATGCTACAAATATTACAATTACTAAAACTAATAAAACTTTTAATATTTTAAAACCGATACCACCTATATCATGTCTTCCAGATTTTCTGCCTGATTTCTTAGAAGAGTGATGTTTACTAGGTTTTATATCGCTTTTAAATAGATTATAATAATTATCCATTGCGTCCCCTTTTAACCCTTTTTATATTTTACCTTATATTTCGTCTATTTTATAATGAAAGTATAGCATTTATTAAAAACAAAACAACACATATTTAATTAACTTTTTGTTACGATTTTATTAAGAAAACCAAGGTTTTAACATGATAAAAATGTATTAAGTTATAATAAAAAAATCGAAATGATAAATTTATCATTTCGATTTATATAATTATGCTTCGTCAGCTTCATATAATTTCTTGTAATCTTCATCACAAAGAAGTTCTTCATGAGTACCACTACACTTGATATTTCCATCTTTTAAAAGGAATATCTTATCAACATCTTTAATAGTTGATAATCTATGTGCAACGATTATGATAGTATAATCTTCTTGTAAGTTATCTATAGATTTTTGAATTTCTTTTTGAGTAATATTATCAAGAGCAGATGTTGCTTCATCAAAAATTAAAATCTTACAATCTTTAAGAAGTGCTCTTGCTATTGCAAGTCTTTGTCTTTGACCACCACTTAAATTTAATCCGCCTTCACCAATGATACTATCAAGACCATCTGGTAAAGTTTTAATGTAATCATAAAGCATAGCTTTTTTACAAACATCAATTAGTTCATCTTCAGTAGCATCTTCTTTAACAAGTAATAAATTTTCTCTAATAGAAATGTTAAAGATGTATGGTGTTTGAGAAATAACTGAAATAGATTTTCTAAAACTTTCTTCATCAAATTCTTCTATGTTAATATCATCAATTAAAATTCTTCCTTTACCTTCATCAACTGTATAGTTTTTTGTAAGTAAAGATAATGCTGTTGTTTTACCAGAACCAGATGCACCAACAAGTGCTACTTTTTGTTTTGGGATTATATTAAAACTCATATTCTTAAGAATAGTTCTTTGATCATTATAACCAAATGTAACATTATCAAATGTAACTTTACCTTCTACATTATCAATATGTTTATCACCAAATTTTTCTTTAGGATATTTTTCATCATCTTCAAATTCAAATACTCTTTCAAGAGATATTTTGTAATCATTAAATATTTGAATAAACTGTGTAACATTATGACCTAAAGTTTGAATTCTATTCGAATATAAATATATTGCTATTACTTCTGCTCCTGTTAATAAATTTAATCCAATAAATTTTACTCCAAGAATAATAGCAATTACTCCAGTTGATCTATATATTAATGATACTACTCTTAATGCAGTATTTCTAAAAATAACAACCTTAGCATTTGCTTCATCACGTGCTGTAATTTTTGCATTAATTTTTTCTTTAAATATTTCTTTTAAGTTTAGTGTTTTAACATCTCTAATTCCTCTTACGAATTCTGTAATTATACTTTTTACTTTTTCATCAGAAGTTTTAGATTCTTTAACCAATTTCATCTTTTTATTTTCTGTTAAAATATTATATGTAATTCCTAATGCAACTGCAAAAACAAATAATAATCCAATCCAAAAATTCAAAACAAATACAAAAGCAATAACACCAATATTAGAAATAATATTAGCAATTACTGATTCCATTTGTTGAACAGTGATAACAATATCTAATGCATCACCATTAATTCTAGATGAAAAAGTTCCTGTTGTTATTACATCAAAATTTGAAATTTTCAATTTCATAATATTGTCTACTAAATGTTTACGAATAGCAAACGATACTTTGTTTCTAATTTTTGTTGACCATAATATTGCGTTAATAAAGCTTAATAGCATTGAACCCAATTCGCATACTATTAGTAAAATAATATTTACTTTAATAATATCTAAATTAAAACTTGTAATTCCATCAACAAGATTTGCTTGAATCATAGGGAATATTACTCCAAGTCCACTAACAATCAATTCAAGAATTACAAAAACTATAATTGCTATTTTTGCTTTTGCAAAAAACTTTAAACTCTTCAAAACCATTTTTTTAATTTTCTTGTTACGAATTTTCTTTTCTTCTTTTGTTAATGGTTTATCATCGTAATCTAGTTTTGGTTGATAATATCTACTCATTTTACCTCCAAAAATTATTTTCATCTTTCATTATACAAGATATGTGTCATGCAAACAATAAAATGAACTAAAATAAATATTTTTTATTTTTAGGTTTGATATTGTAAATATCACACTTTATGATATAATATATTCATAACAAATCACAAAGATCTGTTATAAATATTTAATTGGTTATTTAACCCTGTAACGGGTTAAATTTTTTTTGCAAAAATTTAGAATAACCTTATATTTTTTTCGAATAATATTTTATAAAATAAATATAAATATATGTATTTATAAACAATAAAAAAGTCACCATTAGATTATAATACCTTTAAAGTACTCATTAAATAAAAATAACTTTATGTTATAA
>JAKSUF010000270.1 GCA_024409145.1 archaeon
CGAACTTAAATAAAAAAACAACTAATTTTAACAAAAAACTAAAAAAAACTAAAAAGAAAAATAAAGAAAAATAAAACTCAACAAAGTTTTTGAAAGAGCCGATAATAATATCTTTCAAATTTATTAATTTTTTTAATTTATTTAATTTTATTAAAAATAGTCCTTTTTTAATAAACCCCAACATAATAAAAAGTACAGGTTATTAAAAAAATAGAATAAAAAATAGAATAAAAAGAGGAAAATCCTCTAAAAAAATAACTAGTATTTACTAGTAATATTTAAAGTATAAGGTAAACTTTTCTTACTATTGTAAAAATTTAATACTTTAGCTAAACCAAATGTATAAACATCAAATCCTACTTTTTTAGATTTTACTGTAATATAACTTGGTAAAACACCAATAGTTTTTTTATCATAAAGTTTATTTACAATACGAAGATATCTTTTTTTACTTACTTTAATATGTACTTTAGTGCTTTTCTTAGTTGATTTCATATTTATTACTTTAATTTTTGTAGATAAACTCTTTTTAGCTTTAACTACTTTAATAGCAGCTGTTGCTAAGAAACTGTATTGTGGAATAGTACATTTAATAGATCCAATAGTAACCGCAGAAGGTAATTTTTTATTTTTATTAACATAATTCTTGACCTTTACAGATGCTTTAATAATCTGGTTAACTGTTACATATGCAGTTTTAACAGTTATATTAACTGTTTTAGTGAATTTATTATAATAATCATCTCCAGCAAATGTCATAGTTAATTTATATAATTTAACAGTTTTAGGAGAAATAGCTAATTTAACAACCCCATTTGAATCTGTAGTTCTAGTATAATTTTTACCATTAAAAGTAATTGTTAGTTTTTTACCAGATAATACTTTACCATCCACATCTTTTAACTTAATTGTAATATTTTTAGTAGTATAAGCAGTAATTACTAGATTATTAGCTAGAATATTAGTGTTAGTTTTATTAATTTTGAAATCATTACGAGCAACTTCATTACCTAAATTATTTTTAGCAATTATTGAAAATTCTTTTTTAATAGGAGTGTATTTAAATTTTCCTTCACCATTATGAATAAGAACATTATTACCATCAATAGTTACATTATAATCCATAAACTTAGAACCATCATAATCTTCAATAAGTCCTTCATCAGAACATAATTTATTAAATCCAATAGTAAAATTAGAAGATTTATTAATTTGAATAGAACCATTAGACTTAATACCAAGTAAAACCCAATTATTAGGAACTGCATTATTTGATGAATTAACTGCTATAAATCCAGAATTAATAAATGATTCTTTATCAGTGAAATTCATAGCCCAATAATTATTATCTAAATTAAACTTAGATTCAGAGAATAAATAAACATTAGAACCATTTAATGCATGATTTCCTTCAAAAATAGAACTACTCACATTACATCCATCCCCAGTAAAATAAATTGCACCACCAAGACTTTTTGCATAATTATTTAAAAAGACACAGTTGACAAAACTAGAATCATTACCTAAAGAAGAAACAGCACCTCCAGAACTATTAGATGAAGAGGAATTAATAAAACTACAATCTACAAAACTACAACTATCATTAATAAAATGAACAGCACCACCATAACCAATAGCAGAAGTATTCACAAAACTACATCCATTAACACTACAATTAACACCACCAAAACGGATAGCACCACCATAATTAGAAGAGTTACAGTTTTTAAAATTACAATTTATAAAACTACAATTAGCACCATTTGAGTAAACAGCACCACCACATTCTTTAATAGAGGAAGAATCTGCAAAACAACAATCAGTAAAACTACAATAATCTCCTTTAGAATAAACAGAACCTCCATAATTAGCAGTAGAATTCAAAAAACTACAATTATTGAAATTACAATAAGCTCCTTTAGAAGAAACAGCTGCACCTCCACTAGTATGAGATAAAGAATTCACAAAACAACAATCAGTAAAACTACAATAATCCCCATCAGAAAAAACAGCACCGCCAGAATTATTAGAAGCAGAATTCACAAAACAACAATTTATAAAACTACAATTAGAACAATTTGAATAAACCGCACCACCATATCCAGAAGCATTACCATTAATAAGAATTAAGTTCTTAAAAGTACATCCAAAAGCACTGGAATTAAATATTCTAGCTAACTCTTTTGCATCTAAAATAGACATTTTACTAGGATCATTAAAAGTAGCTCCAGAAATAGTAATATTTTCCTTATTAATCTTAATTTCAGCACCATCACCGAAATAAGTCTTATTATCTAAATATATAGTATCTCCAGCACTAGCATCATCAATCATAGATTGAATATCACTAAATTTACCAGAGAAACCATCATTTAATCTCACAATATCATTAGTTTTATCGACATCACCCTTATTTTTCACTGCTTTTTCAGCACTCATGTGAATAGCATTATCTAAACTGGATTTATCTAAATATTTAACATCAATAGAATCATCAATATCATCTAAAGAAATATCATAAACATCAGAAGAAACATTAGAATCATTAGCAGAAACTGCAATTATGCTAAAAGAAAGTACAATGAAACATAATAAAAAAAATCCCATCTTTTTAAAGTTCATAATATTACCCACAAGTTTAATTACATAAAAAAAATACTAAAGATACATAAAAAATAAAAAATCAATAATGATTTTTTACACTAATATATTTAATACAATGTAAAATTATATAAAAAAGAACATATAAAGATTATGAAAAATAGAA
>JAKSUF010000271.1 GCA_024409145.1 archaeon
TTATAATTACCCTATCAATTATATAACTACCATTATAACAATATTAAATTTAAAACTTTAATTTTAAAAAAATAAAAAAAGAAAGATTAAAATTATCTTCCAGATAGTGTACGACATTCACCAGAAATCATCTTTTCAATCTGACCATCAGCTTCTTCAATAATTAAACAACCTTCTTTATTAATACCAATAGCATAACCATAGTTTACTTTTCCTAGAGGATGTCTAATTTCAACATATTTACCAATAGTATCAGATAATATTCTCCATTGACCTAAAATATCTTCGACATTTCCAGATTTATAATTATCATAAATATCTTCAAATTCTTTTAAGAATAATGAAATAATATCATTTTCATTAACAGATTTTCCTAATTCTTCATTTAAAGTAGTTACAGTATCATGAAGTTCAGGGTCTAACTCTTTAACTTTAAAATTAATATCTATACCGACACCAACAATAATATAATCAATTTCATTTAGAGTAGCACTAGCTTCAGTTAAAATTCCAGAAATCTTTTTACCTTTAACTAAAACATCATTAGGCCATTTAATTTTAGCATCAACTCCCAAAGATATCAAAGTTTTAGCTACAGCAACCCCTGTAGCTAATGTAATCAATGATGCTTTTGAAGGTGGAAGATTTGGTCTAAGAACTAAAGATAACCAGATACCTCCTTTTGGAGATTCCCATTTCTTACCAGATCTACCTCTTGCTTTAGTTTGAACTTCTGCAATTACAGCAGTTCCATCTTCAGCACCTTTACTTGCTAAAAACTTAGCTAAAGTATTAGTAGAAAACACTTTTGGGAAACAATAAATATTTTGACCAACATAGTTAGTCTTTAATCCTCTTCTTATATCTTCATATTTAATTTGTTCTGTGTTTTTAAGAGCAAATTCCTTAAGAGAATCCAATAATTTATCTTTATCCACATTTTTTAATTTATCAACCATATCTTCTGAAATTACTTCTTGTTCTAAAAGAAGGGCAATAATTTCTCTTTCCATAAAAACCACTTAAAATAAAAACTATTTATAAACCTAAAGATTTTAAAGAATATTATTAATAACATGCATTATTTATAAAAATTTTAATAAAATAGATTGATATTAATAAATATTAAAATTAATAAAATCTATTAAAATTAATAAAATATTAAAACAATATCTATTCAAACTAATTTTTCCTTTGTTGATCAAGAATATTAGCTTGATAAGAACCAACCGCTGCAGAAATAGCTGCAATATGTTTATTAGGTGAGAATATAGATTTTAAACGATTTAATCTTTCTTCATTTTCTAAAAGTACTACTTCCATTTCTTCATCAATACCTAATTTATGTTCATCAACAAAGTGAGTATGTAAATCACCTTTAAGGAATGATTCATTTCTTAAGATTGCAGAATGGAAAGGAATAGTTGTTTTTACACCTAAAATAATATATTCACTTAAAGCTCTTTGCATTCTACTAATCGCATTAGCTCTGTTTCTACCACTAGTAATTAATTTAGCAATCATAGAATCATATAATGGAGAAATAGTGTATCCAGTATAAACTCCACTATCTAAACGAACACCAGGACCTCCAGGAGAATGATAATTAGTAATTTTACCTACATTTGGTGCAAAATCATTTAATGGGTCTTCAGCATTAATACGACATTCAATAGCATGACCAGTAATTTGAATATCTTTTTGTTCATATTCAAGTTCAAGTCCAGCAGCTACTTTGATTTGTTCTTTAAGTAAATCAGTATTAGTAACAATTTCAGAAATTGGGTGCTCTACTTGAATACGAGTATTCATTTCAAGGAAATAATACTCACCATTTTCATATAAGAACTCAACAGTACCTGCACTAGAATAACCTATAGATTCAGCTGCTTTAACAGCACTTTCACCCATACGTTCTCTTAATTCTTCAGTCATGATTGGAGAAGGAGCTTCTTCAAGTAACTTTTGATGTCTTCTTTGAATAGAACATTCCCTATCACCAATATGAATAGTATTACCATGTTTATCTGCTAAAACTTGGAATTCAATATGTCTTGGTTTTTGTAAGTATTTTTCTATAAATACAGTAGAATCACCAAAGTTTTTAAGAGCAAGGTTTTGAGTTGCTTCAATAGCACGTACTAATTCATCTTCTTCGAAAACAGCACGCATACCAATTCCTCCACCACCAGCAGAAGCTTTGATAATAACTGGGAAACCAATATTACGAGCAATTTCAACAGCTTCATCAATATCAGTTACTCCTTTTTCAGTACCTTCAATAACTGGAACACCTGCTTTTTTCATAAGTCTTTTGGAGGTAATTTTATCCCCCATCTCTTCAATAGCTTTTCCAGTAGGACCTACTAAAGTAATTCCATGTTTAGCACATTCTTTTCCAAAAGTTGGATTTTCTGCTAAGAATCCATAACCCGGATGTATTGCATCACAACCAGTATCAACAGCAGCATTAATAATTTTATCAATGTTTAAGTAAGATTCTCTTGGTAAAGGATTTCCAAGAGGCACATCTTCATCAGCATATTTAGTATAAATAGATTTTTTATCTTCATCAGACCAAACAGCTACAGTTTTAACATCTAATTCACGACATGCTCTCATAATACGAATAGCTATTTCTCCTCTATTTGCTACAAGTAGTTTTTCAAACATTTCTTGCCTCCTATATTTAATTAAATAAATCAATAATTATCATACATTTAATAATTTAAATTTAATAACAATATAATTCAAAATAA
>JAKSUF010000272.1 GCA_024409145.1 archaeon
TTAAATTTTATTTTTTTTAATTTATTATTAGTTTTCAAATGCTCTTTTTTAACCTTTATATATGGATAATATCATATATTAAATTAAGCTTATTTTAACGAGGAATTTCTATGATTAGCTATGAAGAATTTAAAAAAATTGTTATTGATATTTTAGAAAGAGATATTTCTTCAAATCAGGAACAAGATTTAGCTATTTCTTCTTCATTAAAACAATCCCTTTTTATTGTTGCAGGACCAGGTTCTGGTAAGACAACAGTAATGGTTTTAAAAATATTGAAATTTATCTTTGTTGATGATGTTTCTCCAAATGAAATATTAGCTACTACTTTTACAAAAAAAGCAGCTAATGAATTATTATCTCGTATATTAAGTTGGGGAGATTTAATTAAAAAAGATATTGAAAGTAAAGCTTGGGATTTATATTTTGAAGATGAAGATAAATTCATAGAGATTTATGGTGTAGAAATTAGTGATTTTATTAAAAAAATCAAGAGAATTGATTTTAATTTAATTTACACTGGTACAATTGATAGTGTAGCTGAAGAATTATTAAGAGTTCATAGAGATCCTGGAACTAATCAACCTGTACTTATTGAAGAATTTGTAGCTAATTCTGCTATGATTAATGTGGGTTTATATAAAGAAGATAGATACTTAGACTCTAATTTACAAGAATATTTAGCAGAATTAAAAGGTGCTGTTGAAAGAAATGGGGAAATTCCACGTATTAAAAATCCTATTTTAATGGCTGATGTTCTTCTTGAGATTAAAAACAGGATGTATTATGACCAAGTGAAACTTAATGATTTATTAAAAGATGTGAAACCTATAGAAAGAGGCAAACAATTAGCTCTTAAAATTATAGCTGATTATATAGATGAACTCAAAAGTAAGAATATTTTTGATTTTCCAATGCTTGAAAGCGAATTTTTGAATCGGTTAGAAGATTCAAAACTTAATGTTTTTCTTGATGATATCAAGGTAATTCTTGTTGATGAGTATCAAGACACTAATCTACTTCAAGAATCTATCTATTTTAAAATTGCAGAATCTGCAGTTAAAAATGGAGGAAATATAACTGTTGTAGGTGATGATGATCAATCTTTATATCGTTTTAGAGGTGCTACTGTTGATTTATTTACAAACTTTTCACAAAGAGTTAAGAAAATAGGAATATCTGTTGAAGAAGTTAATTTGAGAACTAATTATCGTTCTACAGATAATATTATTAACTTATGTAATCGTTTTGTTGAATTAGACGAGGATTATCAATCTGCACGTGTAGAAAATAAACTTAAAATTGCATCACCAAACTCTAAACTTAGCTTAGATAATAATTTAGATAATAATTATAAAAACTTATCTGTTAAAAAGAGTGTTTCTAATTATAATAAGAAATCTGTTAAAGACAGCATTTCTAAATCTAGAAATATTCCTATTTTAGGAATGTTTAGGCAAAATGAAATGATGTTAGCAAGAGATTTATCAAAACTTATTAATGATTTGGGTAATGGTAAAGAAGTTGATCTTAAGGTTAAAAGAGTTTTAACAAAAGAAGATTATAAAAATGTTAATCTAAAGAATCAAGATTATATCTTAGAGACAAGGAAAAAAGAAATAGAAAAAGCTAAAAAAATGGATAGTATTAAGTTAAGATTAGATCCTGATAAAGGTTCTCCAAGTGATATTGCATTTTTAACTTACTCTCCTAAAGAATTTTCTTCATCAAATCGTATGTTTCCATATATTTTAAAAAAGCAACTTAGTAAATTTAAAAATCCTATTGAAGTATTTAATCCAAGAGGTCAAGATTTTCAATCTATTGAAGTCGTTTCAATTTTTTGTGGATTGATGTTAGAATGTATTGACCCTGAGATGAAGATTCAAAAAGGAAATAAAAAATTACCTAGATTAGCTGTAAAGAATATGAGAAAATGGAGAAAAATAGCTAGAGAATATATTTCTAATTATCCAGAACCTAATAATCCAATTAGTTTAGAACGATTTGTTACTTTATGGCAAGTAAGACAGCCATATCCATCTAACAAAAAGTGGCCTAAAAAAGCTAGCCTAATTGAATTAGCTTATAAATTAGCAACTTGGATTGAAGAACTTCAGGATGATATAGAAGGATTGGTTTATTTAGAATCTATTACAAAAACTATTACTCAAAATGGATTTTTTAATAAATACTCTGCTAATATTTATTTTGACTCTGCAGAAAATGAAGTTAATTCAATAGAAGAAGCTTTATGGAATATATTTGTTCCAATTGCTACAGGAGGAGTTAAACTTGATGAAAATCTATTTGAAACTTTACCTCCTAAAAGGATGAATATAATGTCTATTCATCAATCTAAGGGTTTAGAGTTTCCTCTCGTAATTGTGGATATTGGTTCTAAATTTAGTAAAAATCAATCTAAACATTCGAAGTTAAGATTCCCTAAAGATTCAGATAATTCTTCGATTCTTGAAGACAAGATTAGAAATTATAGTGTTTTAGGAGAATCTAATAGAGATTCTCGTGATAGGTCTTTTGATGATTTGATAAGATTATATTTTGTAGCATTTTCTAGAGCTCAAGATGTTTTATTATTAGTTGGTTTGAATTCATCGATTGAGGGATATGCATCAAAAGATGTTTATATGAATATACCTAATGTTGCATTAGGTTGGAGTCGTGATGAAGAATTTAAAGGTTTAAATGAAATATATTTGATTTAATAATATTTTCTTTAATTTTAATTATATTTGATT
>JAKSUF010000273.1 GCA_024409145.1 archaeon
AATAAAAATAAAGAAAAAAGCTAAAATATAATTTGAAATAAATAAAGTATACTTTAAAACTTAAATTATAGACAAACAATTAGAAAAAATTAGAAAACACTAAACAGAATACTCTTTTTAAAAAAATAATAAAAACATTTAAAAAATAAAAAATTAGTAGATAAACTAACAAAATAACAATATTTAGATAAGATAAACATAACAAAGAATGAAAATTATAATATGAATATTATTTATAAAATTAATGATAAATATGAAAAGTATTCATAAAATACTTAAAAAAATAAAAACAAATTCAAAAATTATTTAAAAAAAGGACTGTTTTAACACAAACAAACATACCATTTAATATATTAGTATAAATATATATTATATATGTGACAATATGTTGTCAAAAAAATGAAATTATTGATAAAAAAGTAATACTCTATAGAGAAAAAATAATAAAACCAATAAAAAATATTTGAATTAATAAATAGCACATAAATTCACAATTTTTAATAAATGTTATCTTACTTGGAGATAATTTAAGGTTCGATTCCTTAATAAGATTTTCACCAAATGGTGAATATGATTAATCATAAAAAAAGGGGGAAAAATGATTAAGGAAAATAAAATTTTAATCATACTTTCCATACTGATGTTATTAGTATTTATAGGAAATGTATCAGCAAATGATATAGATGATACAAATACAACTATAGATCAACTGACATCAGATACTGAAAGTATAATTATAAATAATGGAAATGCAGAGATTGAAACATCTGATATAAGCAATGTAGCTACAAATCCAGATGAATCAATTAAAAACTCTGATTCTAATAATATAGCTAGATTAGATAAAATAGCTAATGATATAAATGATAATCAGATATCTCAATTAAAAGAAGATTCTGAGAATTTAATTTATGTTTTCCAATACGGACCTAATGAAGGTGATGGAACATTATTAAAATCATTTAAAAATATCAAATTAGCTTTAGATAGTATAAAAGACGATAAATCTTATACAATCGTATTAAGAGAAGGAAATTATAGTGGAATTAATAACACAAATCTTGTTATTAAAGATAATATAAAAATTGTAAATTATCAAAATGATAGAGCAATAATTGATTTTGGACAAAGTACCAGTAATAAATGGAATATTACAGGAGACAATGTCTTAATTAAAGGAATTGAATTTACCAACATAAATAATGGATTAAATTTCAATAATACCTCAAATTCAACTATAGATAATTGTTCTTTCTATAAATCTTATTATTACAACAGTTGTATAATAAATGCAACCAATTCTGAATTAACCATTAAAAATACTAACATGCTTAACCTTAGTGGAAGTACAAGTTATAGAAATTATGGAATTAATTCAAATAGTAGTAACATAACATTATTTAACAATACATTTGATAATAATGCAGTGAACAATTTAATTCTTTTAAATAACTCTATTGCAAACATTAGTAACAATGTATTTAATTCAATGAGCGGATCTTCAATTATAGAAACTAATAGAAGTAATTTAACTATTTCTAACAATGAATTTAATAAAAAAACTACTGGAAAAAGTGCAATTATATTAAATTTAAGTAATGTGGAAATAATAAACAATACATTCAATAATATTAGTGTAAGTTCAAGTGGATATGCATCTTCAATAAGTACATTTAATTCTAATGCAAGCATTATTGATAATACATTTAAAAATAATTATGGATATACTGGTGGAGCTATTTATGTAAATAGTTCAAACAATAAAATCATAAACAACACATTTGATTCCAATAGCGGAATTTATGGTGGATCTATTAACAATAATGGAGAATCCCTTTATTTAGAAGGAAATGTAATTAAGAATTCAACTGCAAATTATGGAAATGAAATTTATAATACTAAAACAGTTAAAAGTGCAACTTTAATTGTTTTAAATAATGAAACTGTTACTGAAGACTATAAAGTTAATGCAAGTATCTTTGTAGTAGATGATATGGGAAATAAAATTACTGGACATGTTAGATTAACATTAAATAATACAGTATTAAACAGCAGTTTATATGTTGGTGACAATACTACAATAGAAATTCAAACTCCTGGAAAAGGAGAATATGTTTTAGGTGGTACTTACTTAAATGCAACAACTGTTGAAACTAAAACTGGAACCATAATATTTAATAAAGATCCATTCAAAGGTCCATATTATGTAGATCCTAATGGAGATGACTCAAATGTTGGTTCTGAAGAAAACCCATTCAAAACAATACAAGCAGCTATAAAAGAAGCATCAAAAACTAACAATAATAATACAATATTTATTAAAGAAGGAACATATAATGAACATTTAACTATCTCAACTGGTTTAAATATAATTGGTTTAGGTAATGTAACCTTTGATGGTAATAATTCAAGAATAATTAGTGTATCTGGAGCATACACTAATATAAGTAATATAAACTTTGTAAATGGAAATTACAGTTCTGGAGGAGCAATCTACTGGACTGGAAACTATGGAAAATTAGAAAATTGTAATATCACAGACTGTTACTCTACTAATGGAGGAGCAATCTACTGGAGTGGATACACTGGAACTATAAAAAACTGTAATATAGAAAACTGTAGTGCAAATTACGGTGGAGGAATTTATGTTTATGGTAGTGTAACATTATCTAATAACACTATAGAAAATTGTAGTTCAAGATATGGAAACAGTTATGGTAATCAAATATACAAGTCTGGAACAATAAATAATGCAACA
>JAKSUF010000274.1 GCA_024409145.1 archaeon
TTTATTCAACAATAATGAATCTGTTTGATAAGTAGGTTGCGATTTTGGGCCAGGAGAAAATGGATATTAAAGAATTTATAGATATTCTAGATGCTGGTCTTGATGCGGCAAAGGTAGCCACAATCCCACCTGGATACGATTGCGTTATGTTGGGTGATATCGAGAGAACTAGACTTAGCGATGTTAAGGTCATGTTTTTCGTGGGTGTAAATGATGGAATAATACCAAAGGTTACGAATGCGGGTGGTATTATTTCTCAGTATGAGCGAGAGATGTTAAAGAGTATGGACATTGAGCTTGCCCCAACTGCTAGAGAGCAGAGCTTTATTCAGAAATTTTATTTAAAAATTGAGTATATTTGATGTTTATTATATTAATATGTTGAAATTTTAGATTCACAATTATTTTACTATTCAACAATAATTTTTTTAATTTAGTTATTGTTAATCAAATAGATAATTATACGGGGAAATTATGGCTAATGAAAAAATCTTTTTAGAAAATTTTAAGCCTCTGTTTAGGTTACTTCCTGAAGTTAAAACTCCTATTCATAGACAAGATTTTAAGGAAAAACTTAAATGGACCGCTATTGTTTTAGTTTTATATTATTTCTTAACTCTTATTCCGTTATATGGTATAAGTGAAGCTGCTGTTGATCAATTTGCTGCTTTAAGAGCAGTTATGGCTGGAAGTTTTGGTTCCATTCTTACTTTGGGTATTGGACCTATTGTTACTTCATCTATTGTATTGCAACTTTTAGTTGGTGCTAAAATCTTAAATTTAGATTTAACTCATCATGAACACAAAGCTTTATTCCAAAGTACTCAAAAAGTATTAGCAATTATATTCACAATATTTGAAGCTGCTATTTTAGTATTCACTGGAAGTTTAGTTGCAAAAGATCCATCTTTCTATGGTATTATGTTACTTCAACTTGTTATAGGAGCAATTTTGATTTTATATCTTGATGAAGTTGTTTCTAAATGGGGTTTTGGTAGTGGTGTAGGTTTATTCATTGCTGCAGGTGTAGCAGAAACTATTATGGTTGGTACTTTTAACTTTATACCTTCTGCAACTGGTGCTTTACCTGGTGCTATTCCTGGTTTTATCCAAACTATTATGAGTGGTACTCCTGACTTTAGTTTACTTATTCCATTAATTGCAACTATTATAGTGTTCTTTATCGCAGTATATGGTGAAAGTATGAGAATTGAAATTCCAATTTCTCATGGTCAAGCAAAAGGACATGGTAGAATTAGAGGTTCTGTTGGTAAATATCCTTTAAAATTTATCTATGCAAGTAACATGCCTGTTATTTTAACTAGTGCTCTTCTTGTAAATGTATCTCTTATTGCAAGTTTATTCCAAAAATTAGGATTCCCAATATTTGGTCAAGTATCTGGAGGAAGGGCTATTAGTGGACTTGCTCTTTGGTTAACTACTCCAAATAGTTATTCCATTTTATTTACTAATCCTTTAAGAGTAATATTCTATGCTATATTCTTCTTAGCTTGTTGTGTTTTATTCTCTTGGTTATGGGTTGAAATTAGTGGTTCTTTAAGTGCAAGAGAAGTTGCTAAACAACTTTATAATTCTGGTATTCAAATCCCAGGTTTCAGAAGTAGTCAAAGACAACTTTATAAAATCATGAATAAATATATTCCTGCTCTTACAATTTTAGGTGGTTTGTTTGTAGGTATGTTAGCATTTATTGCTGATTTAACTGGTGCTCTAGGTGGAGGTACTGGTGTATTGCTTACTGTAGGTATTGTATATAAACTTTATGAAGAAATTGCTAAAGAGCAAATGATGGAAATGCACCCAATGTTAAGAAAAATGTTTGGTGGAGACTAATTTAGAAAATTGACTTTAATTAAATAACTAATCTTTAATAGATTTAGTTATTTATTCATTTTTAATATTATGTATTTATTGATTGAATTATATTTGGTCATTAAATAAATTTTATAAATAATTAATTTATTGTTAAATAAGTAGTGTGTGATTATATGAAATTAGTAGTTTTAACTGGAATTCCAGGTTCAGGAAGTACAACTGTACTTAATAAAACTTTAGAACAAGTAGATTATCTTCATTTAAATTATGGGGATATTATGACTGAAATTGCTATAGAACAAGGTATTGTTGAAGATAGAGATGCTTTAAGAAAATTACCTGCAGAAACTCAAAAAGAAATTCAAAAATATGCAGCTATTAGAATTAAAGAAAGATCTCAATCTGATAATGTTATTGTTGACACTCATTGTACTATTAGCACTCCTTCAGGTTTCTTACCAGGTCTTCCTAAATGGGTATTAGAAGGATTAAATCCTGATATGTTTATTTTAATTGAAGCTGATGCTGATGAAATTATGGTTAGAAGACTCTCAGATGAAACTAGAAATAGGGATGTTGAAAAAGCTAGTGAAATTCAATTACATCAAGAAATGAATAGGGCTGCTTCTATGGCTTATGCTACTTTAACTGGAGCTACAGTTAAAATAGTAACTAATCATGATAATGAGTTAGATTCAACTATTGCTAATATGGTTGAATTATTAAAATAAGTTATTGAATAATCCTGTTATTAATCTATTCGATTAAAATCATAAAATTTAATTTAATTATTAAATAATACTTCCATTATTTAATTTTTATTAAATTTTATTGAGTTTGGTTTAGAATAATTTATTATTTTAAAATATTACTTTATAAATTTAAATACTACCTCAGAAATTTGTTGTAAAATTATAC
>JAKSUF010000275.1 GCA_024409145.1 archaeon
GAAATTACATTTCCTGTATTACCATCCTTATCAATATCAATTTCCTCGATAAATGATGGGAACTTTGCATTCTGTCCATTTACACTGCCTTTAAGTCTTTCAACTTCATTCTTTGTGGCAAATACATAAATGTCATATGTATGTTTTCCTCCCTTTGGTGGATATGGACCTACATAATCTTTCTGTGCCCATCCTTCCTTTAAAGTTGTTTCTGTCACATTACAAGCCTTCCAGTGAATGAAGTACTGCATACTTGTATCAACCATATAGATTTGATAACATGTTGCTCCTTCAACCTTATCCCAATGTAATTCTGGTGATACATTAATACCTTTATCAGTATTAGAAATATCATTATCCCATTTACCTTTAGAAAGGCTCTTTGATGAAATTTCAAATGTATCATACTTAGCAATATTATTACCAGTATTAGATGCATTCTGATCATTACCGCAAGCACAAAGTGCAAGCATCATTATTAGTGACAATAAAATTGTGCAAATTCTTTTCATATTTTATCCTCCTGATATAAAACGACATTTGCATAACGCAGTTTTAGAAACTGTAAAAATAACAATTAACTTATATCATAGAATGTATATTTATGTCAATAAAAAAGTCCCTTTATAAAAGGGACCTAGAATTGCTTCTTCAATATCTATTTATAGTTAGATTACAATTTTAATATGCTTAACCTAAGAATTTCTTTTGATAAGGATTATCTAGATGAGCATCAAATCCATCTGGTAAGTAACTACTATCAATGTAATCATCATATGCTATGTCAAAGAAATAGTTACAGAATATTAATTCTACATAAATTATTTTTTTGTTTTCTTTATCATTAAGAGCATAAACAAAACCTTGATATGTATCACTATCCATTGCTACTAAATCATACTTACTAAATCCTGTTACTCCATATATGCCTTCATATTCATCTATACCAATCTTATTTAATCTATCAAGTTCAGCATTGTAGTCATCATTTAATTCTTTATCAGAATAATCAAGAACTAAATAAGATAAATATTGAGCATCCCATGGGTTATAGTAATAGAATAAGAAATCATCTACTTTTTTATCATCTAATGTTTCTGGGAATATTTCTTCACTCATACCCCATTTAGATTTATATAAATCATTTTTTGCATTATCACCTATTAAATCACTATATTCTTCAAAGTCTCTTGATAATTCACTTTCACATATAAGATCTAAAAAGTTTTCTATAGATTTAGTCATAATACCTGTCTTTACCATAACAAAGTAAATAACTATACATAGAATTGTACCTAAAATAATTGATACATTTGTAATAATAGTTTTTTTATCATATTTCTTTTTGTTTTCATTGTTATCCATTATTCACTCCTCCTTATGATAAATATCTTAGCAAAATTAAATTAAAATATAATATTTTTTATATAAAGTTTTTATTAAATAATTATTACGTAAAAAAATATATTTATGCATAAAAAAATAGCAGGATTTATTATATATTTATAAATATTAAATATAAAATATAATTCCAATCCTGCTATTTTTCATCACCAAGTTCTAAGATGTGGTTATCACTATCTCTATTATCACATAAGTCATTTAAGATATCTTCATTTATTACCCCTGTATCAAATTTAAATCTTCTTGATAACATATCTTTAGGTAATTTTATTCTTTTATACCTCTTAAATCCCTTAGGTAATTTTGCTACTAATAAATGATTAAATAACATTACAGGTGCTGTATACATTGTAAGGTTTAATTCATCTATTACTGCATTAAAAAATCCTATTGCAAAGTGACAACAATTATCTTGTGTTAGATCATATGTATCACACTTACAATTTAGTAGATAACCTTGTATTTTTTCTATCTCTTTATCATGTATTATTTTTGATATTGCGATATTTCTTTTTAGTCTATGATATTTATTTTGTTCAATACACTCTAAGTTATAATATACTCCATCTTCTTTATGATGTCCTATAGGTAGTCCCATGAACTTACCCATTGTTAGAGTTTTTGATTCTTCAAGTAAATAGTCACCTACTAAAAAAGGTTCTTCTCCAATATTCTTTATAATAATCCATGCATGTCCTACAAAAAGTCCATCATCTGTTGGTGATACTGCTAGTGTAAACTTAGCTTTCATAAGACAATACCCTCCAATACCATAAGACTATTTATTATAATAGTAAACTTTACTTTTTTTCTTATGAACTAATTATATATCTAGTAAACATCCAAGTCAAATATAAGAATATTTATAAAATTTTTTCTCTAATTCTTTTAGCTATTTCTGAATTCACATCCTTAGTTTCGTTTCCATATGTCCATCCAAAGCCATCGTTTTGATATCTTGGGAATATATGCAAATGAAAATGTCCTATATCATTAAAGTTTCCTCCATTTTGCATAATGCTATACCCATCTGGATTATATATTTCTTTTATAGCTCTTGTAATTTTCTTAGCTATTATCATTAAATGTGAAAGTTCTTCATCTGGCATATCATCTATATCTAGGTAATGACTTTTAGGAACAACTAGAACATGTCCTTCATTGATTGGATCAATATCCATAAAAGCCATAACTATTTCATCTTCATAAACCATATCTGTAGTTATATTTTCTTTATTACAAAATAAACATTCATTCATTATTATCACTCCTTAAAAAATTCTAATTTATCATTTTGCTTAATTATAGCATAAACTAAAAATAAAAATATAGTAATAAACAAAAAA
>JAKSUF010000276.1 GCA_024409145.1 archaeon
ATTTAAAAGAATTAATATATACTAAAAAAATGTTAAAATATATATTAAATTATTTAAAAGAATTAATATATACTAAAAAAAATGTTAAAATATATATTAAATCACTGCAAAGATTCAATGTATATTAAAAATGTTTAAACGGAGATAACAAGATGGAATATGAAATTAAAGGTGGAAACTACCCAATAGTAATCTGTAAATTAAATAAAGGAGAATCTTTAAAAACCGAAAGTGGAGGTATGGCTTTAATGTCTCCACATGTTAAAATGGAAACTAACACTGATGGAGGAATTTTAAAAGGTCTTGGAAGAGCATTATCTGGAGATACTATTTTTTTAACTCATTATATTGCAGAAGAAAATAACCAAGAAGTAGGTTTTGGATCAGCTTTCCCTGGGAAAATTATCCCTATTGAATTAGATGGGTCACAAACTATTATTGCTCAGAAAAATGCATTCTTAGTAGCTGAAGAAAGTGTTGAATTCAAGACTATTTTTAGAAAAAAATTAGGTGCAGGTTTATTTGGTGGAGAAGGATTTATCTTACAAAAATTCCAAGGTGAAGGATTAGTATTCTTAGAAATTGATGGAGAAGTATTAGAATATACTCTTGAACCTGGAGAAAAAATGTTAATTGACCAAGGACATTTAGCAGCTATGGATGAAACTGTCGATTTTGATATTCAAAGAGTAAAAGGTGCTAAAAATATGTTACTTGGTGGGGAAGGATTATTCTTAGGTACTCTTACAGGACCTGGAAGAGTATGGATCCAAACTATGCCATTAAGCAGATTTATGGAAGCTATTCTTCCACATATACCTAGAGATTAGATTTATATCAAAATAAAAAAATTATTAAAAATTTTAATTAAATAAATCACCATCTGTTACATAATATAACAATTATTTAATTAAAAAAAATGTTTTATGAATAAGTTTAATCTTATTCATAAAATTACACCATGAATCATTATAGTAATTATCTTCTTTTAAATAAAATAATACTGAAAAAAGAATAATAAAATCCTCTAAAATAAAAAAAAAATAAAAAAATACTAAAAAAAGAATAATAAAATCCTCTAAAATAAAAAAATAAAGAAATAAAAGAATAGTGAAAAAAGAAGTTGATTTAAATAGAGGATTCGTTGAGCATTTTATAAAGTGCTTCAACATCCATATGTTTACGCATTTCATTAGCAAGTAACTCATATTGACTATCTTTAAATGCTTCATAATCAGATATGGCATTTACATCTATTTTAACACCTTTAATTTTAGCAATAGTTTCAACAATAGTGTTTACAATTTCACCATTATCAAAGATACCATGGATATAAGTACCATATACATTACCATTAAAAGCTATTATATCAAAGATATCATTTCCTTCTGTTTCACCCATGTGAATTTCATAACCTTTAAATTTTTTATCTGAAAGTGAATTAAGAGTACCTTTGATTTTAGGGAGTTTACCTTCAATTTGAGTTCTTTTCTTTTCTTCTCTAAGAATTGTGGTAGCATCAAGTAATTCTAATCCACGGATATTTCCACCTTCTTCTACATTATCAATATCTGAGATTTCATTTCCAAGCATTTGATAACCACCACAGATACCAAATACTATTTTTGAATTAGCAAAATTCTTAATTTTTTCCTCAAAACCACTTTCTCTAAGCCATTTAAGGTCTCCAATTGTATTTTTACTTCCTGGAAGAATACACATATCCATCAAATCTAATTCTTCAGGTTTATCTATATAATGAACTTGAACATCACTAATTTGTTCAAATACTGCAAAATCAGTGAAATTAGATATTCTTGGAGTTTTAATAACTCCAATATTAATAAGACCTAATGGTTTTTTATCAAATCTTTCACTTAGAGAATCTTCATCATCAATTGAAACATTCATATAAGGAAGGACACCAGTAACCAGGATTCCTCCTTTTTCTTCAAGCATATCAATTCCATCATCAAGGATAGTTTTATCTCCTCTAAACTTATTTATAATAAGTCCTTTGACTCTATCTTTTTCATCATCATCTAATAACATTAAAGTACCTAAGAGTTGTGCAAATACACCACCACGATCAATGTCACCTACAAGTAAGACTGGAGCATCTACCATTTTTGCAAGACCCATATTAACTAAATCATTATGTTTTAGATTAATTTCAGCAGGACTTCCAGCACCTTCAATAACAATAATATCTGCATATTCTTTAAGTTTTTTAAATGATTTTTTAATCTCAGGAATAAGCTCATTTTTAAAATCAAAATACTTTTTAGCACTCATATTTCCAAGAACTTCACCATTTACAATAACTTGGGAACCATAATTACTAGTTGGTTTTAATAATATAGGATTCATACAAACCATAGGTTCAATTCCAGCAGCTTCAGCTTGCATAACTTGAGCTCTACCCATTTCTAAACCTTCTTTTGTAATAAAAGAGTTTAAAGCCATATTCTGAGATTTGAATGGAGCTACTTTATATCCATCTTGTTTAAATATTCTGCAAAGCCCTGCAACAACAAGACTTTTACCTGCATTTGACATGGTACCTTGAACCATAATTACTTTTACCATTATAATGATTCCTTTAAATTTTAAGTAGTGAATTGATTTAATTTGAATTATTATATAAATCTGTATATAATTAATATAAATTAAATCTAATGATTAATATTATCATGATTAAATTTAATGAATAATATTAGAATATTAAA
>JAKSUF010000277.1 GCA_024409145.1 archaeon
TTAAAAAATATAATTTTTAAAAGAAAAAGTTCAAGAAATTTTACTGATGATGTTATAACTGATAGTGAAATTAATGATTTAAAGAATTTTATTAAAAATGCTAAAAGTTTAGATTCTAATATTAAAACTGATTGTGATATCTTAACAAAATCTGAAGTATCAGTGCAAATGCCTTGGAAATCACCTAGATATTTAGCTATTTATAGTGATGAAACTCCTAATTATAAAGTTAATATTGGTTTTATTTATCAACAAGTTGATTTATATTTACAATCTAAAGGTTTTGGAAGCTGTTGGATTGGTATGGGAAAACCTAAAAATCCTAGAAAAGATTTAAAATTTGTTATTTTAATTGGTTTTGGAAGATCTGATAAACCGATTTATAGAGAAACTAATGAGTTTAAACGTAAATCTATTGATGAAATTACAGATTCTCCTTCTGATGAATTAGAATGTGCAAGAGTTGCTCCATCAGCTGTAAATAGTCAACCTTGGTATTTTAAAAAGAATAATGGTGGATATGAAGTTTATTCTATTAAACATAATTTTATTAAATCAAAATTATTAGGAAAATGGAATCCTATTGATATGGGAATAGCTTTAGCTCATTTATACATATCAAACCCAGATACTTTTAAATTTGAATTTAATAAAAATTGTAGTGAATTAAAAGGTTATGAATCTTTAGGTATTCTTTCTTTTTAATTTAGATTACTATTAATTGTTTGTTTAGAATAAAAAATAAATATTATCTAAACTATTTATTTTATCTTTTTAAATTTTTTTATTATTAATTAATTTTTTTAATTAAAACCTTATATATTAAATAAAATAACATAAATATTAAATTTATAAACTATTATAAAATTATTGTAATTATTGGAATGATGAAAATGAGTAATGAAAATACTAATAAAACTAATGCTCCTATCCTTTATAAAAGAGAAGATGATTATATTCCTCGTGTAGCTGCAATTCATGACCTTTGTGGATATGGTAATTGTTCACTTGGTGTAGCTATTCCAGTTCTTTCTGCAGCTGGTTGTGATGTTTGTCCAGTTCCAACAGGATTATTTTCCAATCACACTGCTTATCCTACTTGGTATATGCATGATACTACTGAAATTCTTAATGATTATTTAAATACTTGGAAAGAAATTGATATTGATATTGATGCTGTTTACTCTGGATTTTTAGGTTCTGATGAACAAGTTGAAGTAATTAAAAGTGTTTATGAAACTTATCCTAATGCTTTAAAAGTTGTAGACCCTGTTATGGCTGATCATGGAGAAGTTTATCCAACTTATACTGAAGAATTATGTCAAGCTATGGCAAGCCTTGCATGTGAAGCTGATATCCTCACTCCTAATCTCACTGAAGCAGCTATTATTTTAGGAGAACCTATTGGTGAAGAATGGGGTGGAACAAATATTGATGATGAAGAAGCACACCGTATTTTAAATGCACTTTTAGACCGTGGTGCTAAATATGTTGTATTAAAAGGTATTCAAAGAGATGATGGTATTATTCGTAACTTTGTTGGTGGTAAAGATATGGATATTGTTGAAGCATCTAATGAATTTTTACCTTATATGTTACATGGTACTGGAGATTTATATGCAAGTTCTCTTTTAGCATCTGTTATGGTTGGTAAAAACCTTGTTGAATCTGTTGAATTTGCAGGAAATATTACTCATGATGCGATGATTGTTTCATCTAAACAACCAAATTTCCAAGATCGTGGAGTAAACTTTGAATCTCTCCTTGGTCAAATAACTGAATTATTTAAATAATTTTTTATTTTTCTTTTTATTTTTTTATTTTTCTTTTTATTTTTTTAATTAATTTTTTTAATATTTTTCTAATAAAGTTAGATTAGTTTACAAGCTAATCTAACTCTGGAGTTTCAATTAAATCACTATTTAATAAAATTCTCATAGTATCAATATCAATTTGTCCTGGTGCAGTTAAGTCATTAGCTGTTGCAAATGTAAATGGTGCATTAAATTTAGATGAAATAACTCTTGTATAACTTCCAAGTTCGCCCATTGAAATAGCTACTACATTTTCAAAGTGTGATAAAATAGCAAGTACAGTAATAGTATCTTCTAAATTATTTGGCATTACTGCTATTTTTGGAATATCTCCTAATTTTGCTTCTTTTTCAACAATATCTATTAAAAAATCAAGGTCTGGTGTTTTTTCAAAGTCATGATAAGAAATAATTGTTGTTACACCTGTGTCTTTTATTTCTTTAATATATTTCTCATCACATTGAAGTTCTATATCTACATAATCTGCTACTTCTGCACATTCTTTTAAAATAGCTATTCTTTCTTCTTCACTACCTTCGAATGACCCACCCTCGGATTTTATACGATTAGTCGCAATAATTGGGAAGTTAATCTCTTCTATTATTTCTCTTGCAAGTTCTGGAGTAGGATTTTCCATACCATCTATTCTAATTTCAAGAATATCTGCACCTTTTTCAATACATTCATTTGCATTTCTTAAGATATCTTCTTTGGTTTTTTGAAAAATAGGTAGTACAATTTTTGTTTCAGAATTCATTTTATCAACTTGTTATTGTTTTAGTTTTATTATTTTTTATTATTCATAAAATCTTTCAATTTTCTAAATTTTTAAAATTTTATAATAGTATTAGATTTATAAAAGTTTGTTCTAATTTTTATAAATTTTTAAATTTTTACTGAATTTAATCTAAAAT
>JAKSUF010000278.1 GCA_024409145.1 archaeon
AGAATATATAGAATAGAAAAATTTAGAAATTATACAATCAAAAACATATAATTAAAAACAAAAATAAAATTTATACTTATAAAATTCACCAATCACACCAAATAGAACCATACAATCAAAACATTTGAAATATATCTAACAATAAGGCCAAATATTCCAAATAAGAAAAGTTTTAAATATATTAAATTAGTAATTTAAAAATGATGAGATATATAACTGGAAATGATATACGGATAATTTGTCACTATCTTGGAATGATAATGCAAGGAGTAGGTATTATCTTACTAATTCCAATAATAGTTGCATTAATATACAACGAAAATAATTATATCTGTTATATCATACCTTGTTTAATATCTTTAGCTATTGGAACTATTTTTAGTAAAGAATTTGAATCTTATACTAAACTAAGGCTAAAACATGGGATGATTGTATCATCAATAGCATGGCTATGGGCAGCATTGATTGGTGCATTAATTATGGCAATATGTTTAGATGTTAGTTTAATAGATGGATTTTTTGAAAATATGTCTGCATGGACAGGTAGTGGATTTACTTTTTTTCCAGATGTAGAAATTTTACCCCATTCAATTTTATTTTTAAGAAGTTTAGAAGAGTGGGTTGGTGGACTTGGAATTGTAGTTATTTTTATAGGTATCATTATAAGAAGTGGTACTTCAGCAGCACGTCTTTATAAATCTGAAGCTAGAGAAGATAAAATCAAACCAAGTATCAAAAATACATTAAAAAAGACATTACAAATCTATGTTATTTATACTGCAATAGGTATTTTAATATATATTTTATTAGGATTGCCAATATTTGATTCTGTAAATCTCGCATTAACTTCCATCTCAACTGGAGGAATGTCAATTAAAAATGCAAATGTAGGATTTTATCAGAATAACTTAGTTTATATTGTAACTATGATTTTAATGATTCTCGGAGCAACAAGTTTTGCAGTTCATTACAAAGTTATTAAAACAAATGGAAAATCTCTTTTGAAAGACATCCAATTCCAAGGAATGATTATAATAATAATCGCAGTATTTTCAATTATAGCTTTAAGTACAAATATAGTCCCTATTGAAATATTATTCCATGTAATATCTGCTATAACTTCAACAGGAGCAAGTATTACCCCTATTCCAGAAATGGCACTTTGGCCAGGAGCTACATTACTATTATTATTTATTTTAATGGGAATTGGAGGTTCATCCGGATCAACAGCAGGGGGTTTAAAATTAGTACGTGTTTTTACTGCTTTAAAATCAATAAATATGAATATTAGAGATATCATATCCCCAGAAGGAAGAGTTATAACAAGTAAAATAGCAGGACGTAAATTAAAAGATAAAGAAATTAAAGAATCAACCACATTTATTACAATATATATAATGTTCATTGCAGTAGTTTGGTTTATTCTCGTACTTTATGGTGCAGACCCATTAAATGCATTATTTGATACAATATCTGCTCAAAGTAACAATGGATTAACTACTGGAATTATTATTATTGATTTACCAGTAGCAATTAAAATAGCTTTAATATTTGAGATGTGGATTGGAAGACTTGAGATTATCCCAGTTCTTGTTATTATGAGAAGTTTATTTGAAATTATAAAACCTGCTTCTAAAAAGAAAAGTTCAACAAGAACAAAATCTAAGAAAGCTAAAATTATAAGAGATAAAAAAACATCCACAAAAAATTAAAAATAAAAAGGAAAAAATAAAATAACCCTCTTCTTTATTTAATACACCAACACACAACCAACAAACACAATTAACATAAATCACAGTATAATCTACGAAAAACTTATAAATATATAAAATAAAATTATAAATGTTTATTTTACTACTTTAATATTATTTTAAGTGTGAGAGAATAATATGATTATTAATTAAGAACTATAATAATTAATAAATTAAAGTAAACATTATTAAAGATTTAATAAGGTGATATCATGTATATTATTATTATGGGAGGAGGTCGTGTAGGACTTTCCTTAGCAGATCTTTTAATAAATGATGGATATGATATAACAATCATTGAAAGTAGAGAAGAATTATGTGACCAAGCAGCAATGGATTTAGATGCTATGGTTATTTGTGGAAGCGGTACAGATACAAAAATATTAGAAGAAGCAAACATTGATGAAGCTGATGTTTTTGTAGCTACTACTGGAAATGACGAATCTAACTTATTATCTTGTGTTTTAGTAAAAGAATATGATGTACCTAAAATTATCGCAAGAGTAAGTAATATCGACCACGAAGAAGCATTTAAAAAAGTAGGAATTGATGAAGTAATTAGTCCAGAGAGAACCGCAGCAGGATTCCTTGAAAAACTTATTACAAGACCAAATGTAGCAGATTTAACTGCATTTGGTGAAGGGGAAGCTGAAATTCTGGATATGAAAATTAGAAATCAAAAAATGTTTGGAAAACCAATCAGTGATATTTCACCAACAAAAGATTATATTATTATTGCAAGATATGGGCCTAAAGGATTAGTAATTCCACGACCTGATGACATACTAGGAGATGGTGAGAAAATTTCCATTCTTGTGAAAACTAATGCTATTGAAAAAACTGAAAAGAAATTCATGGGTGGAAAAAGATTTTTATAATATTTAACCACCATTATTTTAATTTTAATATTAATATTCATATTAATTCTAAATATTAATTCTAAATATTAACTTAAAATTTTTAAATTAA
>JAKSUF010000279.1 GCA_024409145.1 archaeon
TTATCTTCTCGTCCCGCTTCCTGCTGCTGCAGCGTCTACAAGATTTCTAAAGGTTTTACTTGGAAACTGTCTATAAAGAATGTCACTCAATGCAGACATAATTGCATCATATTTACCTTTATCTTCAAAAAGGCCTCTATATGCTTCTTCACTTTCATTAAAACATTCCATAGCCGCTTTACTAAACTCAGCTGGGAATACACCTTGAGCAAATATTTGAGAGTTGCTTGTTTGTGCAATGTCGATTAATTTTTCATTATGGCTAAGCTTCTGCTGCAAAGCACCAATTACAACTTTATCACCCTCTGTAAAGTTGCCTTTATACTTTTCATTAATCTTTTCCTTAATTTTTAATCGTTATTTTAATGTTTTATTTTAATCATGTAAAAAAGAATAAATAATATCAAATTTATATATCTATCTAATGAATTGATTGGGGGTGAAAAAAGTGAAATGTTCTAATTGTGGGTGTGAAAATTCTAGAAATGCTAAATTTTGTAAACAATGTGGTAATAAACTTGAAAATCATAGTATGGCCTATCAAGATATTGCCTCAAAGATTAATAAAAATAACTCTCAAAAATCTTCATTCCTATCTGAATATAAAGTTTTAATAATAGCTATTATCATTGTTTTAATAGTAGCAGGAGCTGCTTGTGCTTTTGTTCTATCTCAAAGTCATTATAAAAATATTAGTGTAATTGGGGTCACTATGGAAGTTCCTGATTCTGATTCTGATGTAAATATACACTCTGATTCTTATTCTACTTATGTTGATAATAAAAATCATGTTTCTGTTTATGGTTTAGATACTTCTGAAAGTTTTGGTTATATGAGTGTGTTTGAATCTGTTAGAGCTGCTTATAATGGAAGTGTAAATCTGATAGATTCTGAAGGAATCCCTATTAATAAATCATCTAATGGAACTGTTACTTATTATGGATGTTATGGTTCTAAACATATTTTCATTGTTGCAAATGATGATAAAATTCTTACTGATATAGTTAAATCTATACAAGTACCTTATGATGATTCAGATGATTCTGATGATGATGATGTTGATGAAAATGTAGATATTCCTGAGGAAATTAATTCTTCATCAGTAAATGATTCTGATGATGATGTTGAGGATTTAGAAATTTTAGGTGGATCTATTTCAACAGGAAGTTCTTTATCTTCAAAAACATATGCTGATATTTATGTTGGTGAAGATAATGCTGGTGAAAAAGTAAAAGTTACTGCGGTTTATAGTAGGGATGGTGCTGTTTTAAATAACGGAAATATTTTGCCAAGAACTGTAGATTCATCTGGTTATGTATCATTTTCTTCTGCTAAAGCATTTAAAAAATATCCTGATACGGCTATAATTTATCTTTATGATAAATCTGGTGATTTATTAGATATTCGTACAGTATATTTAGAGCCTGATTCTGGTACTCAAACATTTTAATTTTAAATAATTATTTTTTTTAGAGCCTGATTCTGGTACTCAAACATTTTAATTTTAAATAATTATTTTTTATTTTTTTATTCTTTTTTGTTCCTTTTTTGTTTTTATTTTGTTCTTATTTTTTCATTATTTTATTTTATTAATTAATTCATATATTTTCATATAATAATATCATGATATATAGAAATATTTATATATTGTCATATCATAATATTATTATATGTAAATTTGTTCTCTCAAATTTGATATTTAACTAATACAATTGTTGATTAATTGTTAATTAATCTCCAATTAGTTAGTTAATTAATTATATTTTAATAAATTATTGAGGTGAGAATATGGTTAATAATAATTCAAATGATGAAGAAGGATGTTGTGATGCATTTATCATTCATGATGATGTAATTAAAAGTGCTAAAAAAGGTCTTCTTATTGAAGAAGAATATAATGATTTATCTGAATTTTTCAAAATATTTGGAAATCCAACAAGACTTAAAATCATTTCTCTATTATGTAGAGAAGATTTATGTGTCTGTGATTTATGTGATGCATTAAAGTTATCCCAAGCAGCTATTTCAAATCAACTTAGAATTTTACGTGTTAATAATATTGTTAAATTTGAAAAAGAAGGTAAATCTGCGAGATATTCCTTAACTGATTCTCATGTTGAAATGATTTATAAAATGGGACTTGAGCATTTATTAGAGTAAATTTTTGCTTTTTAGTTATATTTTAATTAAACTTTTAAAATTAATTTTTTTATTATATGTTGTGTAAATATGGTAGAAAATAGATGTTATGATTCAGATTGTGATCTTGATTTTTGTAATAATCCAGAACATTATAATTTTGTTTGTTTCGACCCTAATTGTGAAGATAGTCACTGTGAAAATAAAGATCACTATAATAAAAAATTATTAAGAGATTTCCAAGAAAAAATGGATTTTTCAATTTACGACCATCGTGAAGAAATAGATTATGATGAAGATGTTGATATAAGTATTTGTGGTTGTCCTGATTGTGCAGATGACCATGACCATAATCATGACCATAGTCACAGTCATGAACATTCTGGTGATTGTGGTTGTGGTGATGAGCATCATGAACATGGGCATAGTCATGAACATGAGCATCATGAGCATAATCATAGTCATGAACATAATCATAAGCATAATCACAATCATGGTCATGATGAAGATTGTGGTTGTGGTGATGAGCATAATCATGAGCATGGTCATAGTCATGGTCATGATGAAGATTGTGGTTG
>JAKSUF010000028.1 GCA_024409145.1 archaeon
ATAATAAACAATTTTTTTATAACTATTTTACAAACTTTTTTTATAAAAATAATTTACTCAATTCAAAATTTCCAGAAATAATGACATATAATAACTACAGGTCCCATTAATCTGTAAATCCAATAACAAAAGAGTTGAAAATATAATAATATTAAATAAACTAGATAGATATGCTCACTTAGATTAACATATTTTAGAAAAGACATGAATTAAAATAATTATTCGATTAATTAAATGATAAAATTAATTTAAAAAAGTAAAAACAAGAATAGATAAAATTAATTAAAATAACACCAAAATAGAATTAAGATTAAAAGAAATAAAAATAAAAAAATAAATAAAAAATAAAGAAAAAATAATTTAATATTAATTCAATTTACTAAGCAAAAAATCCATAAATTAAACTAAAAATTATTATTATAGCAACTAATGCAGTTAAAAATGTTGAAATATATTTTAAAGTAGTATCTGAAACAATATAAGACATTAAATTCTCAAATATATATCCTCCATCTAATGGTTTCATAGGAAGTAAATTAAAACTACCAACTGCAAAATTAAGGAAATAAATCCACATAAATAACTGAGGAAGTTGAATCAAAATCCAAAGAAGCGGAGAGTAAATTTGATTATCAAAATATTGGTTTAAAGAATAGTGAGACTGAGATTGAATACCAATATAACCTAAAGATTGATTATTTGGATTAACTGATCCTTTAAGACTAAAATTACCTTGATTAGTTCCAATATTTATAATACTATTAGGTTTTAAAGTTGAAACTGCATTTACATAAGAATCAGAATTATTTATTTCATAATCATTAATTGATTGGATAATCATCCCTTCTTTAAGATAACCATCAGCAGGACTATCAGAAACAACACGATTAATTTCTATACCCCCTTCATTAAAAACTGCAGGAACAATTATTGAAGAACAGACGATCATTAAAACCATAGCAATAGCTGCAAGAGAAAAATTTGCTATAGATCCTGCAGCATAAACACGAAGTTTAGAAGGTCTTGAACATTCATTCATCTCAGATTCATCAGGTTCAACAAAAGCCCCTGGCAGTATTATAAATAAAAGAAGCCCAATTGACTTAATATTAATGTTTTCAACTCTTGCAAGAATACCATGAGAAAATTCATGAACAATCAACACTGTTGCAAGTGCTACAAAACCATAGAAAAATGGAATAAAAATTGGAGAACCTGGAACCTCTACACCCGGAATAATCAAACTAACAGCAGGACTATCCATAATCATATTTAAAGAATAGATTAAAGATACCAACATAAAAGCCATACAAATAACTGAAACAGCAATCCCCACATTCATATACATTTTCCAAAAACGAGGTGCCAAATTAGCGATTTTATTAATAAAACCACGAAGCCTCTTAGTCTTCCACATAATTACTGGAAAATTAACTTCAATTCCAAACCTTTCTATAGAATTTTTAAATATAAAAGCAATAAGCCATATGACAATAAAAGCTATTGCATAATACCAGATTCCATCCATAATAACACTCTTAAGTATTAATATATCATAGTAATTTATTAAAAAACGTTTTAAAAACGTTTTAAAAGAGTTACTAAAGATAATAAGTTTTGATAAAAATATTTTGTATATACTAATAATTATACTTTACAAACAAAAAAATTAACTAAACAGTATATAAAAGATTAAAAAAATAAAAAAAGAAAAAGATTAACCACCTCTTAAATAAAAAAAACTAAAAAAAGAAAAAATTAAAAAGAAAAATTATTAAACTTAATCAGAACATAAATAATGTGCTTTGACAAGAAGAACAATTTGTTTTGCTTCATCAGCCTGAGAGGATGGTACTTTAAATGAAATAGGAACATCCATAGATCCACCATTAGTTAGGATAATAGGATTATGGTCAACACCAATTTTAATATCTACATCTAAATCCATTGTTCCTGCAGATTCATAAGAAATTGTTTTAATTGCTTTTTTTGGGAAAAACTTTACTTCAACTTTTTTACCAGTAAGTCCTTGAACATCAATAGTGTAAATACCCAAATTAGTCAAAACAATTGAATCTCTCAAAAATTGGAAAGATTGAATAACTTCCTCATTTTCAAATAAATAATCTTCAACAACATCTAAATCGGCTCCAACTTCTGCATGACCTGCTAATTTTTGTAAAAATGCCATAAAAAAACCTCCATAATTCAAAATATATAATAAAATTCTGAATATTTAATAATAATTTATGTATTTTATATATTTATATATTTGTATAATTCAGATTCATTATATTTTAAAATATATAAATTAACCTAATAATCATATAATTGGCCAAACCATATCTCTAAAAAACATAATATCTACAGATTCACCCTCATGAATACCTTTATGATTTTCATCAAGTAAAATATAGCTATTTGCTTTAACCATTGAACGAATAACTCCAGAACCCCTTTTTAAAACCTGAATACTATCTTCATCACAATAAGCTTTAATAATATCCACTCTACCTAAACGAGATTTTATTTGAGTATTAGATCTCCTTTTGACACTAATATTTTTATAATTAATTCCTTGCATATTAAAAATATAAGGTCTTGCAAAGAAGTCAAATTGAACCATTGCAGCAGCTGGTTGACCAGATAACATAAATATCTGAGTCTCATTAATTATACCTGCACCTGCAAGTTTTCCTGGCCTAATATTTACTCCATGAAATAATACTTCACCCAATTCTTGAACAACATCAACAATTAAATCTCCTTTACTAATAGCAGTTCCACCAGTTGTAATGATAAGATCATATTCTTTAGATGCTTTTTCAATAGCTAATTTAATCTCATCAAAATCATCACAAGCATGTTCAATATCACAAATAGCTCCCGCACTTCTTACCATACCTGATATAACAAATTGATTAGAATTGATAATCTTAGCATTACCTAATTCTTTAGAAGGTTCTACTAATTCATTACCTGTAATTATAAGTTTAACACGAGGCTTATTAAAAACTTCTATCTTATTATAACCTGCAGAAGCAATTAAACTCATTTCTTGAGGTCTTATTAAAGTATTAGCTTCTAATATTAAATCACCACATGCAATATCTTCAGCTTTAGGCGCAATATTTTTATTAGGTTCAATAGATGAATAAACTTTAACATAATCATCTATTTCTTCTGTAAACTCTTTCATTAAAACAGCATTAGCACCTTTAGGAATTGGTGCACCAGTAGCTATCACAATAGCTTCACCATGATTAATAGTTTTATCAGAAAAGTCCCCTGCTCCAATCCTATCAATTATCTTTAACTTAATATCATTAGATTGATCATAAGTATCCTCAGCAATTACTGCATAACCATCACGTGTAGATTTATCAAAAGGAGGAATATTATGATAAGAAATAATAGGTTTTGCTAACACTCTACCTTGAGCATCCTTAAGAAAAATAGTTTCTGTATTTAAAACCTTTTGATTTTGATTAACTTTATACAAAGCATCATTTAATGAAATTAATTCTGAGAGAAACATGATATCCTCATGAAAAAATAAGTTTTAGGTGATTTAAAATCACCTTAAAAATAAATTAGTTTATACTATCCAACTTATATAATAAGCTATAAACTATAGCTAAACTATTTAAGCCATATATTGTTCGATTACACCATGGTATGCTTCATCTAAATCTTTAACAGCCAAATCAACAATAGTATCATCACCATTTAAGATTTTTAATGAATTTCCTTTGACTTCACCAATAACTGCACAATCTACATCAATATTAGCTAAAATATCATCAACAACATCAGATTTAACTGTTATAATGTAACGAGCATGAGACTCAGAGAATAATAAATTATTATCAGAAATCTCTCCATCTGAAGGAACTTTAGATAAATCAATTTCACAACCTAAATTAGATTTCATAGCCATTTCAGATAATGCAATAGCTATTCCACCTGCAGAACAATCATGAGTTGCAGTAATATTAAGTTCTTCTTTACCATCAATGAATTTAGTATAATCTCCATCTTTTTCAATTAAATCTAAAATAGTATTAGCATTAGCTAATTCATCATCAATTCTGATTTTAGGAGCTTCACCTTGTTCAAGGTCATGGATAGTTCTATGATATTCTGAACCATTTACTTCATCATAAGTTTTTCCTATGATTAAAATTTTATCTCCTTCTTGTTTAAATGGAAGAGTTCTAATACTTGAAAGCTTTTCAACACCAATAACTCCAACAGCAGGAGTAGGGTTAATTTTAATACCTTCAGTTTCATTATAAAAACTTACATTTCCACTAATAACTGGAGATTCAAATTTCTCAGCAATATCAGACATTCCTTTAATACATTCTCTAAATTGCCAGAGAATTTCAGGAGTTTCAGGATTACCAAAGTTTAAACAATCAACAACAGCATAAGGTTTAGCACCCATTGAAACTACATTACGAATAGCTTCTGCTACACTTCCTGCTCCTCCATCATATGGAGACAATTTAGTATGAATTGTATTAGAATCAGAAGTAAGTGCAATAGCTGTTTCATCATCAATTTTTAAAACTGCAGCATCATCACCAGGTTTAATTACAGTTCTAACTTGAACTTCATGATCATATTGTTTGTAAACCCAACTTTTACTTGCAATATTTGGAGAAGATAATAATGAAATAATATTTTCAGAAATATCCCCATCTTCAACTTCTACGAGAGTTTCATCTTTAATAGGAGCTCTCATTTCTCTATCAAGAGAAGGTGGATCTGCTAATAAAATAGTTGGTAAATCACAAAGAATAGACTCATCTTCATCTGCTTCAAAGTCTTTAACAACCATGTTATTTCCATCTACAACTTCTCCAATAACTGCTGCAGGAATTTCATGTTTATCACAAATAGCTACAGCTTCATCAACATATTTAGGATTAATAACAAAAATCATACGTTCTTGTGATTCAGAAAGCATAATTTCATATGGAGTCATACCAGTTTCACGAAGAGGAATAGCCCTAAGATCCACAATTGCACCATTTTCAGAAGAATCAACAAGTTCAGAAATACAACAAGTTAATCCTCCACCACCTAAATCTTTAACACCTGAAACATCAATTTTTTCAAGAATTTCAAGTGAAGCTTCAAGAACTCTTTTTTTAGTAAATGGATCTGCTACTTGAACTGCTGGCCTATCTTCTGTTTCAGAGTCAGAAGTAAGTTCTTCAGATGCAAAAGTTACACCATGAATACCATCTCTTCCAGTAGTTCCACCCATAAGTAAAAATACATCTCCAACATTTGGAGCAATACCTCTTACAATATCATCTTTTTTAACAAGACCTGCACACATAACATTAACAAGAGGATTTGTTCTAAAAGACTCATCAAATTCAATTTCCCCAGCAACAGTAGGAACCCCTACTCTATTACCATAGTCAGAAATTCCTTCAACTACATGTTCAAATAAGTATTTTGATTTTTGATCTTCAAGAGGTCCAAAACGAAGACTATCTAAAAGAGCTATTGGCATTGCACCCATAGAAATAATATCTCTTAAAATACCTCCAATCCCAGTTCCTGCTCCACCATAAGGTTCAATAGCAGAAGGGTGGTTGTGACTTTCCATACCTACAGCAAGTGCATATTCATCAGTAATAGATACAAGCCCCGCATCATCTCCAGGACCTAAGATAATATTTTCCCCTTCAGTTGGAAATAATCCTAAAATAGGTCTACTACTTTTATATGAACAGTGCTCAGAGAACATTACATCTAACATTCCTTCTTCGAGCTCATTCATTTTTCTTCCAAGAATGCCCTCAATATATTCTACTTCAGAATTTTCTAAAGTCATTTTAACACCTAAGTTATAATTTAAATAATAAATATTAAAGAATTAAAAACCTAATGGTTTTAATTCTTAGTTAAATTTTAATAATAATTACTTCTTAAAAGTTTAATACTCCAAAACATTAAAGCTTAACAACAGAAATAATTACTTTATTATCTTCGATATTCCATTCTTTTGAATATTCAACAGATATATCTTCATCTACACCTTCACCTTTATCAGTGCAAACTTCACATGCATCTCCATCAAATATTACAAGAGAATTAGCCCTTACTTCATCAGATATTAAATCAGATTGTTTTTCTACAAGTTCTTTGAATTCTAGGTTAGTATTAATCATTACACCAATATTATCTTCAACATCTAAATCCATATCTTTTCTCATATCTTGGATTCTTCTAATAAGCTCACGAGCCATTGCTTCAGAGAATATTTCAGGAGTTAATTTTGTATTAATAAATACATTTCCACCATTAAACTCAGCACTTACAACATCATCAGGAAGTTCAGATTCATAAAGAACATCATCAATAGTTAATTCTATTTCTTTGATATTACCTTCTTTATCTTCACCTTTGATAATATATTTTCCAGTAGATTCAAGTTCTGCCTTAATATCATTACCAATACCTTGTTCTTTAGCTTGAGCAAAGAATTTTTGAACAATACCCATATCACCTTTAAGTTTTGGACCTAAAGTTTTAAGGTTTGGTTTTGGAATAAATGTAAGATTTGGGAATTCTTTAGCTGTAAGAACTGCTTTAGTGTTAGATTGGTCTTTGATTACATTTTCAAGGAATTTAACACTTTCTAATATATCATCATCTTGAGCTACAACAGTAATATCACTTATAGGCCATCTAAGTTTATATCTTGCAACATCTCTTGCTCTTGCAGCTGCTTCAATAATTTCTCTTACATTATCCATTTTAGCTTCAAGTTCAAGATCAATTAAATCTTCATTTACAACCCAATTATCCATATGAATACTTTCATTAAATTCAGCTTTTACACCTTTTACTAAATTATCATAAACTTCTTCAGATAAGTGAGGAGTAATTGGAGCCATTAAATGAATTAAAGTTTCAAGAGCAGTGTATAAACTGTAGTATGCACCAAGTTTATCTGGGTCATCACTTTCAACCCAAGTTCTTCCTCTGATTAATCTTACATACCATCTGCTTAAGTCTTCAAGGATGAAATCCATGATTTTTCTTGTAGCTAAGTGGAAGTGAACATCATCAATATGTTCTCCAACATATTTAGCTAATGAATTAACACGAGATAAAATCCATTTATCTTCATTTCTAAGAGAAATATTTTTATCTGGACCTTCAACTACACAGTTATCAGGATTAAATTCATCAAGAGCCATATAAGTTGTTGAGAAAACATATACATTCCAGAAAATGTTAAACATCTTCTTAACATTATTTAATTCATCCCAAACAAATTTAAGATCATCCCATGGTTTACAAGCCCATAAAAGGTAGAATCTAAGTACATCTGCACCATATTTTTCAATAACTTCTTCAGGTTGTACAACATTACCTAAAGATTTACTCATTTTTTTACCTTCACCATCAAGAACAAAACCATGCATTAAGACTTTATTATAAGGTGCTCTATCCATAGCTATTACACCAGTACCTAATTGAGAATAGAACCAACCTCTTGTTTGATCATGACCTTCTGTAATAAAATCATAAGGATACCATTCTTCAAACATTTCTTTTTCTTCAGGATAATAAAGTGCAGCCCAACCAGCAACTCCTGAATCAATCCATACATCTAAAACATCAGGTATACGGTGACAAACAGCACCACAATCACATTCAATAGTTACTTCATCAACATAAGGTCTATGAACAAGGTCTTCATCACTTGCAGTAATTTCATTAATAGATTTTTCTTTAAGTTCTGCTACAGAACCAATAACTTGAATCTTACCACAGTCTGGACATACCCAAATAGGAATTGGAATACCCCAATATCTTTGACGAGAAATAGTCCAATCTTTAGCATTATTTACCCAATCATGGAATCTTCCTTCTCCAGCCCATTTAGGAACCCATTCAACACGATCAATTTCTGAGAGCATTTTATCCTTGATTTCAGGCACTTTAATAAACCATTGTTCAGTAGCTAAGTAAATAATAGGAGTTTTACATCTCCAACATACACCATATCTATGATTAATAGTAGTATTTTTATACATTAATCCACTAGCTATTAAATCAGTGATAATAGTGTCATTTAAATCTTTAGTAAAACCATCAGCATAGATTCCTGCATCTTCAGTGAAACAACCTGCTTCATCAACTGGACAATGTACTGGAAGACCAACTTTTTGACCAATTTCAAAGTCCTCAGGACCATGACCCGGTGCAGTATGTACAAAACCAGTACCTTCACCAAGTTCAACATGGTCTCCATGGAAAGTAGAATGAACAGATTCAAATTGATTTTCAAGTTCTAATTGTTTTGGAACTTGCTCTTTTAATACATATTCATACTCACAACCTAAAAGCTCAGAACCTTTAACAGTTTTAAGAATTTCATACATTACTTCAGTTTCTTCTTCAATAAGGTATTTCTTTTCTTTTTTCTCTTTTTTACCTTTAGCTTTTTCTACTTCTTCATCATAATTAGGATTAGGAATTTTATTTTTATGAATAATTTCTATAGGTCCTAAAACAGATTCAGTAAGCTCTTTTGCAAGTATTAATATTTCTCCTTCTTCAGGAATTCCAAGACCTTCTACTTTTTGAGTAACTTTAACAAAATTATACTCAAACTCTTCATTTAAACAAATAGCTAAGTTTCCAGGTAAGGTCCATGGAGTAGTAGTCCATACTAATAAAGATTGATTTAAAGATTTATTTTCATCAGTTAAACCCTCAACAATAGCTTCTTTTAATGGGAAACGAACATAGATAGATGGGTCATCCCCTTCAGTATAATCAATCTCTGCAGCAGCTAAAGCTGTTTGACAATGAGGACACCAACTAATAACTCTTTTATCTTTTGTAAGTAAGTTTTTCTCATGAGTTTTTTTAAGGGTCCACCATGCAGATTCCATATATTTCGGATCAAGAGTCATATATGGATTATCCCAGTCCATCCAAACACCTAAATCTTTGAATTGATTAGTCATAGCTATTTTATTTTCCATTGCAAATTCTTTACATTTATCAATAAAATTAGCTATTCCAATGTTTTCTTCGATTTCTTGTTTAGATTCAATACCCATTAATTGTTCTACTTTATGTTCAATCGGTAATCCATGAGTATCCCATCCAGCTTGTCTTCTAAGCTTAAAACCATTCATAGATTTATAACGTAATAAAGTATCTTTAATAACCTTATTCCAGGTTGTACCTAAGTGAATTTTTCCACTACAATATGGAGGTCCATCTAAAAAAGAATATTGTGGACCATTAGCATTAATTTCATTAGTTTTATCATAGATATTAGAGTCTTGCCAAAATTTTTGAACTCTTTTTTCTATTTCTTTAAAATTATATGATTTTTCTGCCTCTTTTAATGGCATAAACGGTCTCCTTTGATAATAATATATAGATATAAAAATCAATTATTATTTTCATTTTTCTAATTCACATTAACTACTCATAAAGAAAATAAAGAAAATAAAAAAAGTAATTAATAATTCATAAGGAATTAAGAAAATAGTTAGAAACTATCCCAAATTAAAAAATAGTTAAAAATAAAACTACTCTTAAATTAAAAATCCCTAAAAGGAAATGAATAGTTGTAGTATTAAACTACAATATTCTTAAAGCTAAATTACTTAGAAAGTTTGTGCTTTACCTTGAACTACTTCTTCAGTAATTACAGATATATCTTCTAACCATTTATCGATGATAGCATTAACTTTTGGACTTACTTTATCCATTTCATAACCATCTTCTAAAATGATTCCAGCAGAAGCTGCTTTAGGTTGGTCAATAGGTTTACCAATTTGAGATAAAATCATTAAATTAATTTGTTTTACACCTTCTACTTCATCAATAACATCATGAGCAATTTTATTAGATAAAAGGTTGTAGATTTTACCTACGTGGTTAATTGGGTTTTTACCAGAAGAAGCTTCCATAGACATAGGCCTACATGGAGTAATTAAACCATTAGCTCTGTTTCCTCTACCTACAGAACCATCGTCACCCATCTCAGCAGAAGTACCAGTACAGGTTAAGTAATAACCAGATTCATCTGTAGCGTCATCATTATCTGCAGTGTTTACAAATACAGTAACTTCTCTGTTAGTAAATTTAGAAGCAAAATCAATAGCAATGTCTTTTAATTCTTCTCTAACAGCAATATATTCTTCACGGTTAGCTAAGTATTTAGATACCATAGCACAACCAATAGTTAAAGTAATTTTATCTCCTTCACGAAGACCCATAACTTTAATATCTTCTCCAACAGCAGGATGTTGAGCTTTGAAAGCTTTAGAATTTAATAATTTTTCAGTTTCATATACAATAGTTTCAACTTCAGAAAATGGAGCATATCCTACACCAAAACTTGTATCATTTGAAGAAGGAGCACCTTCTCTTCTGAATACATCTACAAGGTCTCCAGAACCATGACCAATTTTACATTCAACAACACAATCAGTATTAACATCTAAGTTAATTACAGTGTCATCAAGGAATTCTTTAGCTGCTTCAATAGCAATTCTGTCTAAAGGTAATTTTTTACCTTCAAATTCAGATACCCCACGTCCAGTTAAAAGAATATCAATAGGTTTTAAGATTTCTCCTCCACCGAATTTAGGATTAGAATTACCTGCAGTAATTTGAACTTCATCAGTGTTATGATGTAAAACTCCACCTAATTCATCCATATACATTTTACAAAGAGCACGACTAACAGATTCAGCAATACCATCACTAATACTATCAGGGTGACCAATACCTTTTCTTTCTACAATTTCAATGTCGACATTTTCAATATAAGGTTGATTAAGTTTTTCAACAAAAATATTTCTCATATTATCCCTTTTAAAATTTTTAAATTAGAATTCTAATACAAATAATCTTAATTAAGCGCTAATATTAAGATTATTATAAAATTAATATGATTTTTAAATTAAAGAAATGATTTTAATAATAAAAATCTTATGATTTAAGTCAAAATAATTTACACACTACTAATTCTTATAATCATTATATAACATCATATGTTTCATATCTTCTAATGTTTGTATATTTTTACCATCTCTAGCAAAGATTTTGGCTCTACTACATTCTGTATATTCATTTGTTTCATTAGAATACCCTGATTTCGCATAAATTTCTTCA
>JAKSUF010000280.1 GCA_024409145.1 archaeon
AAAAATAAAATAAATCTAAAAATAAAATAAAATAAAAAAATAAATTAATAGTTACTCTTTATCAGAATCATTATTTTTACTAGAATTATTTTTATTATCTAAATTCTTTAAATCATCCATAGAACAAGTGAATCTGCAACTTGGAAAACCAGAGCAACCAACGAATTCACCATATCTTCCAGAACGTTTTAAAAGATCCCTTCCACATTCTGGACATTCACCTACAACTTCAGGAGCTTGTCTCCTACTTACTTTTTTACCACAATTAGTATCAAGACATGCATGCTGAACGGGTTTTCCAAAAGAAATCATTGGAAGACCACAAGTCGGACAAGTTTTCTTTAAAATTCTTGCTCCTTTGGGAAGAGAATAAATATTTCTACAATTTGGGAAATTAGAACAACCAATAAAATTACCTTTAGTTTTAGGAGAATATTTTTTAAGAAGTTTACCTCCACAAACACAATCTCCAACAATAGAAGTTTCTTCATAAGAGCCAAATATTTTTGAACCAATAGCTGCTTCATTTTTTTCAATATCTTCTAAAATAACCCGTACTTCTTTTTCACCATTAGCAATAATCTGTTCTTTAGTTAAATCATCAGTAGAAATAGATTCAATCTCATGCTCAAAATCACGAGTTAATTTTTCACTTGTAATATTATTACAATATTCTTTTAATGTATCAATAATATCTTCACCAAGTTTATTAACTTCAATTTTCTTTTTACCAGTGATATATTTACGGTCATATAATTTAGCAATAATATCTGCACGAGTAGCTTTAGTACCTAATTCCCTTTTTTCTAATTCTTTAATAAGAGATGCTTCATTATACCTTGCAGGAGGTTTAGTTTCTTTTTCCTCTGATAAAATTTCATGAATTTTAAGCAAATCTCCTTTTTTAATTGGAGGAAACTCATCCTCTTCAATTTTTCTAAACTTTTTATAATGTTCCAACCAACCCATATAAGAAACTCTTTTACGTTTAAATTCAAATTCTTCATCAGAAACATTTAAGTTAGATTTAAATGTTTCTAATTTTGAATCTTCAGCAAAACAACTAATAAATCTATAAACAATTAATTCATAAATCTTTTGTTCATCAGAATCTAATTTACTTGGTAAAACCCCAGTAGGGTGAATAGCAGGGTGTGCTGCATCTTCTTTTTTACCTTCTCTTGGTTTCAACTTAGCAGGAAGTGCAGAAATATGTTTTTTAAATTCAGGGTCTTTAGATAAAGATAATAATATATTTTTAAGATTTAAAGATTCTGGAAGTTTTTGAGAGGAAGTACGAGGATAAGAAGTATATCCCCCAGTATACAAATTCTGAGCAGCAACTTGAGTTCTTTTAGGAGAAAATCCAAAAACAGTGTGTGCTTCAGCTTGAAGTCCACTTAAATTAAAAGGTATTGGAGGTTTTCTAATTGTTTCATTAATTTTAACTTCAGTTACAGTTGCATCTGCACCTTGACAATTCTTAAAGATAGATTCTGCATGGTCTTTATCAAATATTTTACCTTCAGTATGATCTGCAATAATATCATAATCAGATTGAGCCTTAATTAACCAATAAGGTTCTGGAACAAAAGATTTGATTTCTTTTTCTCTATCAACCAAAATAGATAATGCAGGAGTTTGAACACGACCTGCAGATAAACTAATTCTTCTACCTTTAGAACGTCTAACAGCATTCATTAAAGCAGAGGAAATATTAATACCAAAATAATAATCTAAAACATGACGTGCTATCCCACTATCTACTTGATGAATATCAATATCGATCATATTGTCATAAGCATTCTTAATATCTGTTTTAGTTAATGTTGAGAATTTCATTCTTGTAGCTTTAACTTCAGCATTATTTCCACAAGCATATTTTAAAGCATGATAACCTATTAAAGTACCTTCAATATCATAATCGCAAGCATGAACAAATTTATCTGCACCTTTTGAAAGTTTCTTAATCGCATTAATGTACTCTCTAACATAACCACTATTCTTACTAATATCATATAAAGGGAACCAATCAACATTAAATCTGAATTTAGAATATTTATCTAAACAATCAAGACCATATAAATGACCTACTGCTGATACAACAGTAGTTTTTTTACCATTTTCTTCGAATTCCCAATAACTTACTCTACGACTATATTTTTTCTTTTTTACCTTAGAAGATAAGGCTTTAGCTATCTTTTCTGCGGATTTAGGCTTTTCTGATATAATAACTTCATGCATGCAAATCACTTAATTAAAAATTATAAATTAAAAATTAGATTTAATCAATAAATTATTTAATGTTTTCGATTCATACTTCTAAATCTTCTTTATAAAATCCATAAAAATTAGAACAGTACCCACACATAGGAAATTCACCATAATGATAATGAGCTCCTTCATCATTATTCATATCAAATTCTTTACCACATGTATAACAAATTTCCATCTTTTTTTCACTGTTACCATCAATCATATCTTTTGTATCATTAGAATTATTAGACTCCTTAACCATACTATCGCCTCAATTACATATATTGTATTAAAAAAATAGTATAAATAATTAATTATTCCAGACACCCATTTAGATAAATAAATTCTTACAAATTATTAAACTATAGACAATTACAATAATGAGATAAAAATAATAAAAATAATAAAAAATAGCTAAAAAATAAAATAAAAACACAGAAAACTAAAAATAATAAA
>JAKSUF010000281.1 GCA_024409145.1 archaeon
AGCGGCAAGGAAAATGCGCTTTAAAAAGATAACCTCTTGCATTATTCAAAAATAGTCACTATCTTTGCACCATGAAATTTAAATATTAATAACTATGGCAAAGAAATGTATTTTGTTAGTACGTGTAAGTACTAAAAAACAAGATTTTACAGAACAAGAAAAAGAGTGTTATAACTTAGCACTTAAAGATGGTTATACACCAAGCAATATTATTATAATTAGTGAGAAAGAAAGTGGTGTAAAACTCAGTGAGGAAGAAAGAGCAGGTTTGACAAAAATGAAGCAATACATTGAAACAGATTCTGCAATTGATTGTGTATATTCTTGGGAGGTGTCGCGTATTGCAAGACGTAAAAAAATATCATTTTCAATTCTTGATTACTTGAAAGAACATAATGTTAATTTAAAGATTAACAAACCATCTCTAACACTTTTAGATAAAGATGGTAATGAGATAATAGGAATGTCAATTGCATTTAGTATATTTGCAACAATGGCAGAACTTGAAGCAGAAATGTTAAAAGAAAGAGTAAAAAGAACATTCAAAAAGTTAAAGGAAGAAAATAAATATATTGGTGGTAATATACCATTTGGTATGATGGTAAATGAACAAAGAGAATTAACACTTGACCCAACAGTAGCACCTGATGTTAGAGACATCTTTTATCTTCATGCAAAAGGATGGTCATTTAAGCGAATTGAAAAAGAAATGAGTGATAGAGGGTATAAACTAACACGACACACAATTGAAAGAGTAATTAAAGGTGAAAACTATAAACAGTATGTTGATGAAGAAACTTGGAATAAATGCCAAGAAGTAACAGAACAAAATAAAACTTTTGATAGAAATAAACAACATGCTAATATATATTATTGCAAAGGCATAGTAAGATGTCCTGAATGTGGAAAAGTACTTTGGACACATACAAGCCAATTACAGTACATGTGCAGAGAATGTAGTAATACAAAATCATATTCAATAAATATTGTAGATAGTTTAACTTGGTATGTTAGTAAAATATTCTACATTGGTGAACAAGTAAATTTGAAGAAAGAACAAAAAGAAAATGCACTCAAAAAAAGGGATATTATTGAAAAGAAAATTGAAACAGTCAGTAAAAATTTAAATATTAAAAACAAAAAATACTCTTCTTTAGAAGAAGATTATTATGTAAATGATAAAATTAAAGATTATACTGTTTTTACTAATTTAAAAGAAAAACTATTAAGTCAAATTGAAAATTTAAAACAAGAATTAAATTTGTTGAACAAACAAAATGCACTTATTTCAAAACAAATTAACAGTGAATTAAATAAGTCATACAACATTAATGATTTTGATGTATTAACTGAAATACAAAAGCAAGAAATTTGCCAAAGTATGATTGAAAAAGTCTATTGTTATTCAACCGAAAAAAGAACAATAATTAATGTTTCAATTTTCCCAAAAAATTTCAATAAGCCTATCATTTTTGAAATTAACCCATATACACACAAAGCAACAACAACAGATATTATATTAAAAGACGATTGGTATAAACCACATTTAACCACAAAAAGAAAGGGTAGAAATTAAACTATCCTTTCTTTTTATTATTATGTCGCAAATGGTGGTGAAATTCACATAATCCAATTAAATTATCATAATTTAACCCCAATGCCATCATTTCGGCTTCATTTTTACCTTCCAATATTGGAGTTATATGATGTACCTCATCAACAGGTGTAATACATTCTCCACTTGTTCCATTTGCATTAATTATATTGGGATTTAAGCAATCTTGACATAGTGGATTTTGTTGAATGTAAATGTTCCTAATGTGTTTATATTTGTTATATACTTTACTAACCTTTTCTTTATTTTGTTTATTATATTCTTTTTTGCGTTGTGTCGGCTTGTTTAATGTTGGCATAATAGTTTATATGTTTTATTATTTATCTTTCAATCTATCCCCTTTTCCTACGCTCCTGCGGCATGTCTTGGAATTACTTTTTTTGCTAATGATTTCGGAATGATATAATGTTGATATTCTGCTTTACCTCTTGAATGGTCAATTTCAATCTTATATTCTGTTTGTTTAATTGTTTTTAATGCATTCCAATCAATCTTTTTAACATCGTATATGTAAATCTCCATTGGTTCAATTAGCATCAAAATTAGACCTATTTCCTGCGCTGTAGCGGCACTTATTCGCGCAATTTTATCAACTTTAATTTGATGGTATTTGTAAGTTGATTTTAGGTGTTTAATCTCTGTGTTGAATTGATAGATGTTTCCTGAACTAATGCCTGAACTATACATATCAACATAGGAAAAATCAGGATATTGAAAATGTGTGTAACCGCTTACCAAAGTATTAAGTGCAGAAGATGCTATAATATAGTCTTCTTCTTCGTATTTTTTCATTTTATTGTAACTGTTAATATTCATAATATCTTTTTTATTATAAATATTATGATATTTTAAAAAATTACTATTTTGAAAAAAAAATATTTTTTTTAGTATTTTTTTGTTACTTTTTAAATTTTAATACTATTTATAATAAAACAAAATAAAATATGACAACACAAATTTTAATATTGGTATTAATTACATTATTTTTAATTGAATTTATAATTTTAATGAATACAATTAAAAGATTAAACAAAGAGAATGAAGATTTAAACAAATATATAAAGTATTTGGAAAAAAAGATAAAAAAAAGAT
>JAKSUF010000282.1 GCA_024409145.1 archaeon
CCCAAACCCCAAACCCCAAACCCCAAACCCCAAACCCCTAATACTTAATATTTATTTTTTTTTCTTAACTGCTAAATTTGAAAATAGCAAAGAATTTAATAATTTTTTTAGAATGAAATACTCATTAGTATTAATTACAACATTGTAAATATTTTCTATTGTATTATCAGAAGGTGATCAATAGACTTTAGACTTTAATAAAAAGATATAAGAATTATATGATGCATAATCTGCTGATTTAGAAAGTCCAGGAGAAGATAAATACGTAAACTTTAGTGACTTTGAGAAGCTATTCAATAAAATATAAAAATTTAATATAGAATAACAAGATAAAATATTAGGTTCTTTGTAATCTCTTATTAAACTAACATTAGGAGCATTAAAAAATGAAGATTAATATAAAGAGCTGCCAGAATATAAACTATTATAGTAACTATAAATAGAACTTTAAAAAAAAGAAAATTTTTCTAAAGACAGATTAGCTAATGCCAAAGATGTTTAATCTATAATATCTTTTTATTTGAAAGACAGACATAATGAAAATAATAAATATAAAATAACATTCGATTTATTCAAAAATGATGAAAATTAAAGATAAATTAAATTAAATGACAGCAAGAAATTCAATGAAGAGAACTAAAAAACTAGACACCCCAATGATCCACTTGCCAATTTCTATTTTTGCTATCATGTATTTTGCATCAAGTCATAAGGACCTGAAAGTAAAAAAACAACTAAAGAAGAATAGACACAGCTTCCTCCCCCTTAAACTGATGAAAAAGAAAAAGAAAAATCACTTGAAGAAAAAATAAAAGAATATTATGACTAAGAATCTCCACTTGATATATCTGGAGGATAGAATGTATACATAAACTTTAAAGACTATAAAAAGTTATTAGAATATATAGAAAAAGCTAATAAAAATAATTCTGATGAATTAGCAAGTTATATGCTTTCTCTTATAAAATTAACATTAAGTAGAATAGATAAATCTGGAGATAAATATAAAGGGCTCCCAGAATATAAACTATTAAAATTATTAGAAGAAGAATTTAAAAACTTAAAGAATTTTTAAAACGAATTAGCCCATGTAAAGTATAATGAATACTAATAATTAAATTTTGATTTTAAGAATGACAAAAAGAGAGAATTAAGGTTCGATTTATTTTACATGAAAACAAAATATGGAGATTATAGAGGAGATTATAGAAAAGGTGAATGTAAGGGATTCCATGATGCTCATTAATAAGACAGAAACAAAGAAGATCCCTTTGATAATGTCTGTTATTGTTATTACTTATTTTGCATTTAGTCAAAAACAACTGGAGAAAATGAAAAAAAAAGTAGAAAAATCATTTGAAGATAAAGTAAAAGAATTGTATGAGATATAATCTAAAGATCAATCAAAAGTAGAAAATGATGCATATTTAGACTTTAGAGGCTTTATGAAACTATTAGAATTTTTGGAAAAATATGCTTCAGCAAAAGTATAAAATTAAAATGATTTGAAGATGGACATGAGATATCTGGTAAGTTTAGCATTAGGCGGATTAAATGATGTAGAAGACAAGTATAAATAGATGCCATAATATAAACTATTATTATAATTATATAAAGAATTTTAAAATTTAAATAACTTAGATCTTAGAATATTCGAAATGATGTATGATGAATATGTAGAAGTAGATTTTGATTTGAATGGTAATATAGAAAGAAGGCTGAGATTCAGTTTGTTCTACTTAAATAAATATTAAGGTGGTTATAAAAAAGAATAATGTAAGAAATTCAATGATGATCATTAAAAAGACAGAAACAAAGAAGATCCCCTAGACAATGTCTGCTATTGCTATCATACATTTTGTATTAAATCATAAACAACTGGTGAAAAAATAACAATTACTAAAAGAGAACCCACAAAGCTTCCTCTTATTCCCAATTAACCTGAATAAAAATAAGAAGAAAAACCAGTAGAAAAAAAAGAAGAAGAAAAGCCAGAAGAAGATCAAGTAATTAGAAAAGATAATATAGTGAAAATCATTTTCGGGAAGAAAGAAACTTCATAGCATAATTTAGGTTATTAAGAGTATAATTAGAATGTACTATGGAGAGGCTAATCACCTTTAAATCCTTTTGATAGAACAAAATATTATGGCAATGAAAAACTTCTAGCTTTTAAAAAAAATCCGGGATTATATGCTAAAGAAGAAGATTTTTATGATATAGTAGATCCTAAAATAGAAACAAACTAAGAAACTAAATCTAATGAAAACATTGAATAAAAAACAGAAGAGACAAAAAAAGAAAGTGATGAATTAAAGAAATTCAAAGGTCTATTCGGCAGAAAGGATGAAAGTGGCGATAGTCAAATAGAAAAAAATGAAATCAATCTAAAAAAGATGGGAATGGGAATGTATAAACCAAAAATATTTGATGATAAAACTAAAAATTCAGGTAGCGCAGGCATTTTCGGCAGACCTGGCCCAAAGCCAAAAGGACCAATGAAGGCTTTTGGTCTTCCAAATATTTCATAGACAAAATAAAATTAAAAATAAATAATTTGAATTTGAAAAAATTGAATGTAAATATTTCAAATTATTTTTGATTCTTTATCCAAAAAAAAAATAAATCCAAAAAAAACAAAACAAAAAATTAAGAAATAATTTATAAGGGGTTTGGGGTTTGGGGTTTGGGGTTTGGGGTTTGGG
>JAKSUF010000283.1 GCA_024409145.1 archaeon
GTCTAAATATTCTCTCAAGTTAGCCCAATCATCGCTTAGTTATGGTTCTTATTTATTTTAGTTTTATTATTTCTTTTTTTCCTCTTTGCTTTATTCTATAGTTTCATATTAAGTAGTTCTATCTTATACAATACCCTTATACAATTTATATTCCTTATCTGATTCAGCTAGTTCAGTATTTTTATCTTTTGATTCTGAAGCTAGAGCATCGCCAAGCCTAATAGAATCTTCTATGCTGTTCTTCTTATACTCAATATAATTTTATCCATAAATCTGGCACAATTGAACCCATTCAATAAGTTTAGCTTCTACTTTCTAAATAATATCTGAATAGAACTTTTGGTTGATTTAGAACCTGTATTTGTCTTTGAAGTATTATAAGAAGAGAGTGACCATGTTCTAAATAGTATTCAAAATAAATACATTCTTTTCTATTTTAACTCTAGAGTTGAAAGTGGCTTTGATGTTAATGAATAAATCGTACAAATCAGATTAGAATGATTGTATTAAATTACTCTGCTTTAAGTCAAATTATTCCTTGAATTAATTATTGTAAACTATTTATAACAACACTTGCTATAAGTCTTCTATCTTGTCTAAAGTGTTGATGCCATAATGCTATTTCATAAGCATGAATGATAAGAACATGGACTAGTAATACTCTTTCTAAAATGTGTGGAATGACTTCCAGACTTCTGGGTAGTCCAATCTCTTGTATATTCCGTGGATTGTTCCCTTTAAGTTTTCTAATATACCATAACCATTAGTGGATCTCTTAAGGTTGTATTAAGAGGAGATGACTCTGATGATTTCTACGAAGTATTTGTCAACACATGCTTTCAATTGGCTGGTGTTAGTCATTTCCTTGTTTTCTATTTTTGACTCATCGCCGACCAACTCTAACAATTGATTCTTGCATAATGTTGGTATCATCATAAATGCGTCCTTAGTCTAGTAATAGACCTTAATGGCTAACTAAAATTCTTTGCTTATGCTCATGTCGCCATTTCCTAATTGACTGCTTCCCTTCACGTAGAATATCTTGAATAATTAGTGCTTCAATTTTAATAGTAAAATGACTGTGAATTATTTCAATTGCTCCAATGTCTTCTAGTTATTGTATCTCTTTATCTTCTCCTTGAATGATGCATACTCCTTTTATATCTATAATAAAATGGAAAGTGTGAAGTTCTATATTAATCTTTCGTCATTATCTCTTTCATTGTATTGGTTATTTAATAATAATTGAGACAATACTAAAATCTTCTTGACTTATGAGACCAAAGTTGTTCCATGCATTTATTACTTGAATATTAACTTGACAGCCTTCTTGTATGTCTTTATGATTTATAATGTTAATAGTTCGGGTGCTTTTGTCTCTAACAATACCTTCAGCTTATAAGCCTTAACAAATCTGTAGTAAGCCATCAAAATTTAAGAGATGACGATGTTCATTTATTGCATGGACTTCATTTCTTTTTTGTTCTATTAAACTAAAATTTACTTTATGATTCTCTTGGTGTCCATTTTGGCTTATAAGAACTATGACTTGTTTCTTAATGAGTTCCAATATAAATGGAAGTATTGAAGAGTGTTTTATAATAAGGTCTAAGGACTCTCTAAGCTGTTTGGATCTATATTAGCACTTGATAATTCTTAAGACTTCATTAAAGCCTCAATGACTTTGTCTTTCAAATCGTCGTACTTTATTTCATCAGACACTTTCAATCCATTTGCATCTTCTAAGCCTGTCTCTTTGTTCATTCCTGTGAATATCTTAGACTTCTTTTCTTACCTTATTAAGTCTAATATCATATCCTATGGCCTTGTTCTCTATATTTACTTAATGGCTAATGGCTAGTAAATTTCTCTCTTAAGGTAATCGTGGAATTCTTGAGAAGTGACATCAGAGACACCTAAAGGACCAAAAGCATGTTCAGATAAATAATTTTCGCATAAGTATTTAGACTTATCATTGTTACAGTCGATGTTATCAAAGAAATCAAGGATAGTTTCAATAGAGTCAGAAGTAGTATTAATAGATTCAATGACCTTATATATTTCTTAGTTCTCATCCTTTAATTTTCCTTCTTCATAGATGTCGTCATTTTCTTATATTATTTCTAAGAAGTCTTCTGAGTCATTGTCCTCTTATTTTTTTTATTATTATTTTTAATAGTATTCTTATTTTTCTAATAAACTTTCTTTGGCGAATTGTTCTTACTTCAATTTTTCTTTTTCTTTTTTAATTTAGTCTTATTAGAATAATGATGATTAGTAATCAATGTATCTCTAAGGATTAGAAATAAATACTTCTTCTTTCTTCTTAGGCTTTTCTTCTTTCTTTTCTTCTTTTTTTTCAGTAGTAGTGGTTGTTGTGGTGGTTTATACTGTTTCTTTCTTTTCTTCTACTTTTTCTTATTTCTATTCTGTATTTTATTTTACTTCCTCTTTCTTAACTTCGGCTTCTTGCTTTACTTCATTTTATTTTTATTCTTATTCTTATGGCTTTTCTTAAACTTTTTCCTATTTAACATCCTAAAATCTGAAATTGCAGGAAATTAATAATACTAAAGTAATTATAAGCTTTGTATTCATTTCAAAAAATTATTAAAAAATTTAACCGAAAAATTTAAAAAAAATAAAATATGAAGAAATCTAAAATTAATAGGGGTTTGGGGTTTGGGGTTTGGGGTTTGGGG
>JAKSUF010000284.1 GCA_024409145.1 archaeon
ATTTTAGGAAGTATCTTAGTACATATAATAAAAAAATTTTTAATATTTTAACTATATATTTTATTGTAGGCATGTTAATATGTTTTTTATATATTAAATAATTCTTTTTTATTTAATAATTTTATTTATTAACTTATAAAAAACTCTAAGGTAATATTATGGATCCAATAGATATGATGGTAACTGATTATAATTGTGAGTATTTAGGTTTGTCTCGTTTGTGTTTAATGGAAAATGCTGGGAAATCCTTATCTGATGAAGTAGCAACATTATCTACTTTTAAATTTTCAAGACCTGTTAAAATAGTAATTTTTGCAGGTTCTGGTGGAAATGGTGGTGATGGGTTTGTAGCTGCTCGTCATTTACTTAATAGGGGTTTTGAAGTTCAAATTTATGTACTTAATTCTATTGAAGAAATAAAATCTGTGGATGCTTTAGTTAATCTTGAGATTTTAATGAATTTAAAACCTAGAGTCTCTCGTTTAAATATTGATTTTATAAAGGATTCTAGTGAGTTAGATAAACTTAAATTTAATGAAATGGAGGATTTCATTGTTTTAGATTGTTTACTTGGTACTGGAATTAAAGGTAAACTTAGGCCTAAAGTTAGAAAAGCTGTTGAAATTATTAATGAAATCTCAGGATTAACTATTTCAGTTGATGTTCCTTCTGGTCTTGATCCTTTAACTGGATTAGTTGAAGATATTGTAGTTAATGCAGATTATACTGTAAGTTTTCATAAAGTAAAAACCGGTATTAAAAAATCTAAAGAGGATATTGTTGGAGGAATTATTACTTGTGATATTGGAATTCCTATTGAAGCAGAATTATTTGTTGAAGGTGGGGATTTACTTAGACTTAAAAATAGAAACTCTAATTCTCATAAAGGTCAAAATGGCAGTATTTTGGTTGTTGGTGGAAGTAATGATTATTATGGTGCTCCTGCTATTGCTTCAAAAGCAGCTATTTCTATGGGTGTTGATTTAACTTATATTTACACATCTAAAAAACAATCTGATGCTATTAAATCATTATCTGAAGATTTTATTGTTTTTGATTCTGAAAATGAAGAGTTATCTCTTGCAGATTATCAGAAAATATTGGAATTAACTGAAAAAGTTGATGCTGTTTTATTGGGTCCTGGTGCAGGGCAAAATGATGAATTGTCTAAATTATTCAATGTTTTAGCTATGAAGATTAAAAAACCTTTAGTTTTAGATGCGGATGCTCTTAAACTTGTTGATTTGTCATTAATTGCTAAAAGAGAGGATGTTGTTATTACTCCTCATATGTCTGAATTTAAATCTTTCTTTAATAAAATTATCCCTGAAAAATCAGTTAACTTAGATAAATATTATGATGATTTAGATTTTAATGATATTAATAATAAGATTAATGATTTGCAACAAATTATTCAATCTATCAATGGTGCTGTTGTTTTAAAAGGTAAATTTGATTATATTTTCCAATCAAATAAAGTTAAAATTAATCGTTATGGTAATTCTGGTATGACTTGTGGGGGATCTGGAGATTCTCTTGCAGGTATTGTTGTTTCATTACTTGCTCAAGGTTATACTTCTTTTGATTCTGCTATCTTAGCTACTTTTATTAATGGAAATGCTGGGGATTTAGCTACTGAAGATTTAGGTTATGGTTTTGGTGCAGAAGATTTAACTAAATATATTGCAGTCTTTATGAGAGATATTGAATAATTATTTAATAAGTATTCTTTGTTTATATGGATAGTTTAGTTACAGTTGATTATATTGGTGCTTGGGTGATTTTATTAGTTATGTTAAAGCTATTTTTATTAATAGAAAAAATAGGTTTATTGCTGAGGTGGAAGTTAATGGTGCTGTTGAAGAAGCACATCTTCCAAATACTGGTAGATGTAAAGAATTGTTAATTCCAGGGACTATCGTATATTTACTTCCATCTAATAATCCTAATAGAAAAACAAAATATTCTTTACATTTTGTTGAAAATAAAGGAGTTTTAGTAGCTTTGTATTCTCAAAATGCTAATAAAGTTGTTATCGAAGGTATTAAAAATGGTTTAGTTAAAGAATTAGTGGGATATGATATTATAGAATCTGAAAAAACAATTGGGAAGTCTAGAATTGATATTTATCTTGCTAATGATGGATGTTCTAATGAAACTTATGTTGAAGTAAAGTCTGTTACTTTGATTAAAGATGGAATGGCTCAATTTCCTGATGCTCCTACTGAAAGGGGTAGAAAACATCTTGAAGAATTAATTAATATTAAAAAAAGTGGAATTCGGGCTATAGTCTTCTTTTTAATTCAACATCCTAATGGTAACTTTTTTAGGCCAAATTGGGAAAATGACCCGAAATTTTCAGAAACATTGCTTAAAGCTTATAATTCTGGAGTTGAAATTCTTGTTTATAAATCTGAGAATACTTTAGATAAAATAAGACTTATTGGGGATTCATTAGGTTTTAAATTAGATAATTAAAAAAAGTTTTAAATTTTATTAAAATTTTTAAATATAATGAGAATAATATGCAAAGGTTAATTTTAAAAAATGAACATATGTAAAGGGGTGATATGTAATTGTACACATATTATTCTCTAATTTTATATTTTTTGTTTTTTATATTTATATTTTTTTCTTTATTCTTTTTTATTTTTTTTAATATTTTAAACATTCTTCTAATTTTATTTCTAAAAATATTTA
>JAKSUF010000285.1 GCA_024409145.1 archaeon
GGTTAAAAAATTAATAAAAAAATTAAAAGAACACAGTAATTTATTTCATAAGGAAAACATTCAAAAATTTAATACAAGTAACAATGAAATTGATATTCTCACCAAATTTCAAGCGCATTACAAAGAAGAAAATTTAGACTATAATTTTAACATATAATACAATGTATTATACATTAGCTATTAACTACATTCCCATTTTCTACTTTAACATCAATAATTTTATTTTTATTGTCTTTTAAAATAGAACGTGTACTTGTAGCACCAATCAGCATTGTAGACAAATTATGAACCAAAGAAGATGTAGATGGAGGTATAATACCAAATATACCCATACCAATTAAAGCACCATTTATTAAAACAATATTATGATAATTTTTATTAATTTTATCCAATAAACCAGTACTTAATTTCCTAAGAGTAATTAAATCATATAAATCATCTGAAAGTAATGAAATATCTGCAACTTCACGTGCAATATCAGATGAATCTCTCATAGCTACTGAAACGTCTGCAGCAGATAATGCTGGAGAATCATTAATTCCATCCCCCACCATAATAACAGTATGACCATTATTTTTTAACTCTTTAATATATTTCTCTTTATCTTCAGGTAAAACTTCATATTTATAATTAGTAATATCCAAGTTTTTAGCAATTGTTTTTGCAGCATTTTCACTATCTCCAGTTAACATAACTACATTGCTAATACCCAAATCACGTAATTGATTAATTACTTCTTTAGCTTCTTTTCTTACAGGATCATCAATACATAATAATCCTTCAAGTTTACCACCAATAGCTAAATAGATAACAGAGTATTCATCAATACTTTCTTTGACTAATTTTTTCTGTTCATCTGTGAATTCTATTCCTTCATCTTCAGCTATAAAATGATAACTTCCAATAATTGCTTTTTCATCATCATAATATGTAGAAATACCATGAGCAACAATATATTCAACATCACTATGATCTTCTTCATGATGAAGTCCTTCTTTTTCTGCTTGTTTTACAATAGCTGTTGCAACACTATGAGCAAAATGCTCTTCAATACATGCAGAAATTCTTAAAACTTCATCTCTAGAATATTTACCACAAGGAATTACTTTAGCTAATCTTGGACTTGCATTTGTTAAAGTACCTGTTTTATCAAAGACAATAGTATCTGCCTTTGCATATTGTTCTAAGAATTTGCCTCCTTTAATCATCATACGATTATCTGAAGCTTCACGCATAGCAGAAATAATTGATATAGGAGTAGCTAATTTAATAGCACAAGAAAAATCAACCATTAAAACAGATAATGCTTTAGTAGAATCTCTTGTAAATAAATAAGTTAAAGCAGTGGTTAAGAAACTGTAAGGTACAATAGAATCAGCTAAAGATTCAGCTTTACTTTGGATTCCTGCTTTTAATTCTTCAGATTCTTCAATCATTGAAACAATATTATTTAACCTTGTATCTTCATTTACAGAAGAAGTTTCAACAATGATAGATCCTTCTTCAATTATTGTTCCTGCATGAACAGTCCTACCAACAGTTTTACGGACAGCTAATGGTTCTCCAGTCATAGAAGCCTCATTAATCATCCCTTCACCTTCAATAATAGTTCCGTCAATAGGAATCATCGCACCCATTCTTAACCTTATCTTATCTCCTTTTTTAACCTTAGATAATGGATAAACTGTTTCAACCAATTCACCATTTTCATCTTCAGTTACTAACCAAATATTATCTACATTAATAGCCAAACTATTTTTTAATGTTCCTCTAGTTTTTTGCATTGTGTACTCTTCTAAAAGATCAGAAATAGATAATAAGAACATCATTGAATCTGCAGAATTAAAATCTCTTTTATACAATGAACCAGAAAGTGCACTTGCATCAAGAAGGTCAACATCTGCCTTAAAATTAAGAAGACTATTCATACCATCAATAATAAAAGGTACTGATTTATAAAGTATCCTCAACCTTCTTAAAGGTATAGGAAGTACAACTTTAAGCAAATATCTTTTAAGGATTTTTTTAGATAATTTAATAAAAAACTTATTTGCCAAAGTTTTTAAAACTTCTTTATCAGAAGGTTTACCTTCCCTTAAGTCATTTTTAGTAATACTTTTTAAAATTAATAAAATATCATTTCTTTTTTTAATATCATTATATTTTATTAATATACTTCCATTTTTATGTGAGGTTGTAACTTCATCAATAAAATCATATTCACATAACAATTCAGATAATCCATAACCTTCTTCTTTAGTAAATGCATATTTTCCTGCTCTAACTCTTAGACGAGTATTTTTATCATAAACAATTTTATACAACATACAAATTCTCTAAAAAAGTTAATGATTAAGGATTATTCTTCTTCAGAAGATTCAATGTAAATTTTTTCTTTATTTTCTTCTACAGAACTTGCATAAATATCTTCTGCATTATCTTTAATATCTTGGATAGATGCTTCTGCATCAGTTTTCATAGCAATTACTTTAGCCATACTTCTAGAACAGAAATCTTTAGTAGTTTGAGATTCTAAGATTTTTTTACCAATAAGTGCAGTAGCCATTCCACCAACAAAAATTAAAGTTTTTTTATGTTCCATAATATCTTCGATTTTTACCATATTTTCACATCCATTAAATAATTATTTTATAATCAAATTAAATATACTCTCAAAAGATAATAAAAAATTAATT
>JAKSUF010000286.1 GCA_024409145.1 archaeon
TATTAAGATATCAAGTACCAGATTCTTTAAAATATATTAATTCAAGCATATCTGAAGGAGAAATAACTTTTAATGATAATGAGTTACTTTGGATGTTAAATAATCTTAGTGTTGGAAGTCAGAACATGACAGTAATGTTTAATGTTTTAGAAGTTAGTAAAATTAACTTAACTTCTACTGTTTCAACTGATACATATGTGGATTCTACAAATAACATTACTCAAACAAAATTTTTAACAGTTACAGGCTATAAATTAGGAACTAAATCTTTAGTAAAGTACTTTACAGCATCTAATAAATATAGAGTATATTTATATACAGATGATGGTAATGTGGTTGAAGGAGCTAATATTAAAATTACAATAGGTAAACAATCATTAACTCTTAAAACAAATTCTTATGGTTATGTTGAAGTTACAGTTAACTTCCAACCAGGAAAATATAACGTAAAAGTAAGCTGTAATAATTTATATGCTTCTAATTACATTACAATAAAACCATTAATTATTACTAAGAATATTACAGTGAAAAAAGCTAGAGTAATTAAGTTTTCTGCAAAAATTTTAAACAATAAAGGCAAGATTGTTAAAAATAAGAAAGTAACTTTTAAAGTTAAAGGTAAAACATACAATGTTAAAACAAACTCAAAAGGTTATGCGACTTTAAGCCTTAAAAACTTAAAAATTAGTAAATATGTTGTTTATACTTCTTATGGTAAATCAACAGCTAAAAACATAATAAAAGTTAAAAGATAAATAAATTTTATCTTTATTCTTTTTTATGATACTTTTAAAATTTTTATAATATTTTGATTAAAGTGATTTCATATGAATAAAAACAAAATTTTATGTTTAATAATAACAATATTTATGACATTTTCTTTAATTGGTGTGATTTCTGCTCATCCAGGACATACAGGAGGACATGGTCCTGAAGAAGTCACTACTTCAGATGTATCTAATGCTAATTTAGATAGTTCTTCACAAGGATCATTTTCAGATTCATCAAGTAAACCATCTAAAGAAACTCATAAATTAAGTTCTGATTCTAAAACTTCTAATTCTGGAAGCCACAGTTCAAGTACTTCCAGCCCAAGTAAATATAACCAAAATAGTTATAGCAAAAATAACTACAAATCAGATAGTTCTAGTTCAAATAACTTAAACCCAAATAATAAAGACTCAACTAATGCCAATGATAATTTAAATAAAGAAAACAAAACTAGTGATTCAGAAGAAAATACTAATCAAACTAATGTTACTACTAATAATACCGATATTAATGACACAAATAATAGCACTAGTGCTGAAACAACACAAAATAATAACTTGTTAATTATTGGATTATTAATATTAGCAATTATAGTTGTCGTTATATTATTTTTAAAGTTTAGATAAGAGTAATAAGTAAACATAATCTGAATTCTAAAAATCCATAATAAAATAAATTAAGAGTATATAAATTAAATTTAATTATTTAATTTATATCTTAATTTTAATTTTAGACAATAACTATTAAATTCAGCCATCTAGCCAATATATTAATTTAAATTTTAGGTTCTAATTTTTTAATCATTACTGCTAAAAAAATAATAATCATAGGAAATAACACACCATACATTATCAATAAAAAATCAGCTGGAATAATATCACCCATAACCGTAGAAGCAGCTAAAAGCAATGTTAAAAATACTACAGGAGCCAAAATAGCAACAAATGTATAAATCATAATAAATGCATTTAATCTTTGAGCATAATCTTTTAGTTTCATTCTCATTTCAAAATTAATATCTTCAGAAATAATTATCAAAGAATTAGCTAAATTTCCACCAATCCGAAGTGTAGATAATATTTCACGAATAACCCGAGATAATGCTTTTGAATTAATACGAGATTCCAATCTAAGAAATGCATCTTCAGTAGTTTCACCATACTTAATTTCTTCTAGAACTCTTGAAAATTCTAAAGATAAAACCCCATAATCAGCATCAACAACAGATTCTAAAGAATTAAATAAACTTTTACCAGATTTAAGTTCAGTAGCTAGTTGAAGTAATGCATAAGGAAGCTCTGATGAAAAATTAGTAACTTTATTCTGATTTTTAATTTTAGGAACAAATAATTTATATAAAATTAATAAAGCAACAATCATCAAAACAGAAAGTCCAATTTCAAATGAAACAAAATAACTAATTAAACCAATAATTAATATTAAAATAAAAATTAAATATAAACTAATTTTAGAGATAGATTTTAAATTAAAGAGAATTTTACTAGATATAACTTCTTTAAAAATATCTTTTTCATAATTATTATCTAAACTAATAGAATTTTCTGATTTAATATCAAACTTAGAATTAAATTTAAAATTTGGCCCTACAGATTTAGGTTTTAAAAGATTATATGAATAATTATTATCTAAATTTTTAAAAATAAAATCTTCTTTAACATCATCTTTAAAAAAGAGTGATTTTAAATATTCAAAACTAAATTTATTAATATTCTTTTGACTTTTCTCAGATGAATCTTTAGAAGAATCTCTAAAGAAATTCCTAGAAGAATAATCATTATCAATTTCATGTTCTGAATTAAAATTAGAAATATTAAAAATAAAACTAAAAAGATTAATACAAACTAAAATTATACTAATTAATTTATCTCCAATCCTAATAAAAACCGATTCTAAA
>JAKSUF010000287.1 GCA_024409145.1 archaeon
TTTATATTAAAATAAAGTATTTAAATGATAAAATACTAAATTAAATTATAAATAAATTATTTAATTTATTTATTCATAGGAAATAATATCATTTGCAATCTATAAATCAACCTCTAGTTTTTTTATGATTATATTTTAATCCATTATAGATTTTATGATAAGAAATAACAAAACTTTTTAGTATGTAGTTTAGTTAATAGGTTAGTACTAACTTATATTGCTAATTATAGTAATTTTAGTTAATGCTATGTTAACTTGTTGATTATTTGTTGCAGATATTATATTTAATACATATAACTCTCATTGAGGTGTTATTGTGGATAGTGTAATTGAAGATGTTCGTGTAAGAAAAATTTTAGATAGTAGGGGAAATCCTACTGTTGAAGTTGATGTAATTACTTGGAACGGTTTTGGAAGAGCTGCTGCCCCTAGTGGTGCAAGTACTGGTTCAAGAGAAGTTCAATCTTTTCCACAAGGTGGAGTAGATCAAGTAATTAGTGAAGTAGAAGATTTAATCTCTTCAGAACTTATTGGACTGTCTGCTGATGATATCGAAGATATTGATTTAATTCTAAAAGAAATCGATGGAACTGATAATTTATCTGCTATTGGTGGTAATACTACTGTAGCTGTTTCTATGGCTGCTGCTAAAGCTGCAGCTATGTCTTATAATTTACCTCTTTATAATTTTTTAGGAGGTAATTTTGTTAATGAGTTACCATATCCTTTAGGTAATATGATGAATGGTGGAGCACATGCTGGTTCTAATGCACCTGATATTCAGGAATTTTTAGTTGTTCCTATTGGTGCTAATGATGTTAAAGAAGCAGTTTTTGCTAATGTGGCTGTTCATAAAAGATTAAAAGAACTTATTTCTAAAAAAGATTCTAATTTCACTGGTGGTAAAGGTGATGAAGGAGGATGGATTCCGAATATTACTAATAACCAAGCTTTAGAAATTCAAGCTCAAGCATGTGAAGAAATTGGGGATGAGTTAGGTTTCTTAATTAAACCTGCTTTAGATATGGCTGCTTCAGAATTTTGGGATGCCGATAAAGAGAAGTATATTTACTCCCAAGATAAAATTGAAAGAGATAGTGGTGAACAAGTGGAATATGTTAAAGAGTTAATTGAAACTTATAATATGTTCTATGTAGAAGATCCATTTGATGAAAAAGACTTTGAAGGTTTTGCTGAATTAACTGGAAAAGTAGGTAATAAATGCCGTATCTGTGGTGATGATTTATTTGTAACTAATGAAGAAATCTTAGCAGAAGGTATTATTAAAAAAGCAGCTAATGCAATTATTATTAAACCTAATCAAATTGGTTCATTAACAGATACTTATAATACTATTAAATTAGCTAAAGAACATGGTATTATGCCTGTTGTTTCTCACCGTTCTGGTGAAACTACTGATGAAACTATTGCTCATTTAGCAGTAGCTTTTGGAACACCTATGATTAAAACAGGTGCTGTTGGTGGGGAAAGAATTGCTAAATTAAATGAACTTATAAGAATTGAAGAAGAATTATCTAATCCACGAATGATTGATTTATTCTAGTGAATTACTTATTGGTTATCAAGATAAAATTTATTATTATATTAAAATTTAAGATAATACTTGTTATTATTAAAAAAATTAAAGGTGTAAAAATGTCAAATATTACTATTGATGAAGCAAAATGTGAAAATGTAGATTGTGGTGAATGTGTAGACATGTGTCCTGTAGAAATCTTTTCTTTAGATGGGGACAAAGTTGTAACTTCTAATACTGACGATTGTACTTTATGTGAAGTATGTGTAGATGTCTGCCCTAATGCTGCTATCAAAGTAGAATAAATACAATTAGGATATTTTAAACTATAAATATTCATATATTTTTAAATTATTAAGGTGTTATAATGTCTGATCTATTAATCCCATTAGATAACTATTTAGCTGCTGGGTTACACATTGGTACCCAACAAAAAACTCATGATATGGAAAAATACATCTTCCGTGTAAGATCCGATGGTTTATACGTTTTAGATGTTCGTAAAACTGATGAAAGAATTAGAGAAGTTGCTAAATTTTTAGCACAATATGATCCTGATGACATTTTAGTAGTAGCTACCCGTCAATATGGTCAAGCTCCTGTTAAAAAATTCGGTGAAGTAACTGGTTGTAAAACTATTCCTGGAAGATTCATCCCAGGTACTTTAACTAACCCACAATATGCTAAATTCATCGAACCTAAAGTTATTGTTGTAACTGATCCAAGATCTGACTCTCAAGCTATTTTAGAATCTAAACAAAATGGTATTCCTGTAGTTGGTTTATGCGATTCTGAAAACTTACTCGCTAATGTAGATGTTTGTGTACCTTCTAACAACAAAGGTAGAAAAGCTATTGCTTTAATCTACTGGTTACTTGCTAGACAAATCTTAAGAGAAAGAGGAGTTATCGGCGAAGACGAAGATATTGATTTAGAACCTTCTGACTTTGAACTTAAATTCTAAGTTATGTTGGTTATTATTAATTAGGGTTGTTTTAATTTTTTAATTAATTCAATCTATTTTTTTTTATTTTAGTTTTTTACTATTTTTACAATTCTTATTATTCTTATTAATCTTACTATTCATTATATTGATTTTTTATGATTTTATGCTTGTTTTAATTATTCATTAATTATTACGTTCT
>JAKSUF010000288.1 GCA_024409145.1 archaeon
CTAAGCTTAAATTTCAATTTCTTTTATTTTGGTTTAATGAGTTAATTAGATTTAGCAGCATCTAGGGGTATTGGTGTCTTCATTATATTCTTACTAATTCTTCTCTTTACTTTCTTATTGAATTTTATCTTCATCTTCAACTTTCTTTATTTCTTCTTTAGCTTCTTTAGTTTCTTTGCTTTCTTAGCTTTCTTTGCCTTCTTTATCATTCTCTTTGTTATTTTCATAGTCTTGAATAATTCAATCATTCTCAATCTACTCTTGGCAAACATTAATTTATCTTTTGGTTAAACTTCTACTGCTATTTTATATAATTTATTAGCAAGATCATTAATAGGTGATTTATGATAAGTTAAAATATCCAAATGATGTGCTAATATCTTCTAATGTGCTACTTTCATCTTTAGTTTCCTTATTTTAATTACATATTCTGCTATAATTTATTATAGATTCTTCATTCCCATTCTCTTTAATTATGAATTTACTATTTATACTTCCTAAGGTGATAATGTTAAGAATTTCTATTCTCTAATTAATCCTAATATTTTTAACTTTAATTTATCCTTTACCTTGAAGTGATGTTTATTTAATAAGAAAGCAGGTGATATTGGTTCAATTAATAATCCATTAGCATTACCCCAAGTTCTCATCTATTTATTAAATATATGTTATGCCTTGTTTCTTATGAATTTCTTTTATCCTTTTTTAATCTTTTTATACATTAAAGGCTTTGCTTTTCTAAGGAAAGAGAATAAAGCTAATTTGACTCTTAAAATCATTTGAATCTCACCATCAAATAACTTAGTAAATCTAACCAATGAGAATTTATTGCATATGAACCAACAGTTCATAGCTGCTAATTTAGGGTCATTGTCATGAACAGAGTTAAAGCATCTCTTCAAAAATGGAATTCTCATTTTGAATTTTTGAAGGAAGTTGTAAAATGGGAATTTCATCACTTTGAAATCAGTTTCGAAGCATTCAATGTATTATAATAGAGTGTCTGCTAATTCTACTAATTCAATGTGCATGTACTCTAATAGTTATTAATGCTTTTTAATAGATGAAAGACAAAATTCATTACTGTGCTAGAATTATTTCCTTGGATGATTAAACAAAGAATTTTATTTAGTACCATCACAAATTTCGCAATAGAATGCCTTTTTGGTTTCAGCAATAGCACTCATTTATGATTTTAATGAATAATAATTATTTAAATGGCTTTCCAAATTAATAGATAATATCTTTCTATATTGATTTATACAGAAGTTTGCTTTTCTATGGTTTACTATTAAATAATCCTTTAAATAATGGCTTACTTAGTTTTTACATTACATAGTTTTAACTGCATATTAATTTAATTTAATATATCTATTAACATTGAAGAAGTTTAGCTTTCTTGGTTTTTTAACCTTTTTCTTTTATTTTCTCTTTTTGGCTGGCCTTCTTCTTGGCTTTCTTTTTGGCTTTACCTTTATTTTCTTTACCTTTTTCTTTTTAGGCTTTCTTTTAGGCTTCTTTTTAATAGCTCTTCTCTTTCTGATTGGCTTTCTTCTCTTTATTGGCTTTCTCTTTCTTTTTTGTTTTTTTTTAACAACAGGCTTTCTCTTTTTAACAGGCTTTTTCTTCTTCATTGGTTTTCTTTTCTTAACAACTCTTTTCTTTTTCTTTTAGACTCTCTTTCTTTTTTTAGCTGGTCTTCTTCTTCTTCTTTTTTTGGCTTTCTTTTTTCTTCTAGGAGCTCTCTTTTTCTTAGGCTTTCTTCTTTTAGGTCTTCTTCTATTAATTCTTCTCTTTTTTTATTTCTTTTTTTACTTTTTAGCTTTTTTAGCTTTCTTTCTTCTTACATTTTTCTTTGACTTTCTCTTTTTGCTTGCTCTCTTACTAGATGATCTCTTTCTTTTTGGCTTAGATTTATTAGATGACCTTGAAGATGATCTCTTAGGTGATTAACTTCTAAAAAACTTATTTCTGATATTTGAACTTCTTTTTGGAGAGGCTTTCTTTTTTTGAATAGGCTTTCTTTTAGGTGCGGCTTTCTTTTTTTAAGCTGGCTTTCTTTTTGGTGCTGGTTTTCTTTTAGGAGCAGGTCTTCTTTTAGGAGCAGGTCTTCTTGGAGCAGGTCTTCTATTATTTCTCTTTTTCTTTTTTCTTCTGAATATTTTTCTAATGAATTTTCTAAATCTTCTTCTTCTTAATCTTCTTTCAGGCCTATAGCCATATCTATCATATAATCTTCTAGAAGATTTGAATAAAGAGCTGTATTATCTTCTTGAAAGGAAAGATAACTTTTGCTTCATTTTGCTTTTTAAATATTTATTGATTTGTTTGATTTAATATTTTTTAGCTTGAGTGTTTCTTATTTTGCATATTTTCTATATTAGTTTGGTCTTTTTGAGCATTACTTTGTTCATTAATACTTTGGAATAATCTAATTAAGTTATTTAGAATAATGACTGATAAATAGATTTAACTTCATTACTGAATGTGCTCATTCTTCTATCTATCATAGGCTCTGAATGTTCTTTCCAATACTTCACTATTTTAATTTCATCAGAAATAGAACAACACCTTTATTAAACCTATGGACATATATTCATAGCTTCATCAACAGAGTATTTGAAACCTACTAATCCATACTAATTTAATAAAGGAACATTACATCTCAATAATCCT
>JAKSUF010000289.1 GCA_024409145.1 archaeon
ATTTAATAGATGGGTCTTAGTTTAATTATTTTTATTTTTCTATTTTTTCATTCTTCTATTTTTTATTTTATCTTCTGTTGTAATTTTTGTATTTATTTTTTATTATTATATTTGTATATTACACCTATTTTTCATTATTTTTTAGGATTTAAAAAATTTTTTATATAAGTTAAAATAAATTTTATAATATGGCAATTGAAGATATTTTAATGTTTGATGAAACAATTTTCCAAAATATAAATGCTTTTAATCCTGATTATATGCCTCAAAATTATAATTTTAGGGATTCTCAGATGGAAGGTATGGCTATGTCTATTCGTCCTGCTATTCAAGGTGGACGTCCAGTTAATACAGTTATTCTTGGGTCATGTGCTACTGGAAAGACAACCGCTATTAAAAAAGTATTTGAGCTTGTTGAAAAAAACACTGATAAAGTTGTTTGCTGTTATATTAATTGTCAACTTCATACAACACGTTTTGGAATATTTTCTCAAATTCATAAAAAATTGTTTGGTCATCAACCTCCTGAAACCGGAGTTCCTTTTTCAAGAATTTATGAAAAAGTCATGAATTATCTTCAAAAAGAGGAAAAGTCTTTAGTTGTAGCTTTTGATGATGTTAATTACTTGTTCCAAAGTAAAAATGCTAATAAAATATTTTATGATATTTTAAGAGCTTATGAGGAGTTTCCAGGTGTTAGAACTGGTATTTTTGCTATTTTGTCTGATTTAGAATTTAGATTTCAATTAGATAAAAATGTAAACACTGTATTTATTCCTCAAGATATTGTTTTCCAACCTTATACTTATTCTGAAATATTTAGTATTTTAAAAGACCGTTCTAAATTTGGATTTTTCCCTGGTGTTATTGATGATGAAGTTTTAGAAGAAATAACTAATCATACTGTTGATGTTGGGGATTTAAGAGTTGGTATTGATCTTCTTAGAGTTTGTGGTAATATAGCAGAAGCTAATGCAAGTAAAGTTATTACTTTAGACCATGTTAATGAAGCTATTAGTAAACAAGGTTCTGTTAATTTAGCTGAGACTATTAAGTCTTTAAATGATATTGAGAGGACTTTACTAAAAGTTGTTGTTGAAAGTGATGAAATTTTAACTGCCGGTGACTTATCTGAAGAATTCAAAAGAGAAACTGGTGTCAGTTATGCTACTTTCAATAGGACTCTTGAAAAATTAGAATTCTTAAGGTTAATTGATACAAAATACACTGGAAAAGGAGTTAGGGGAAATTCTCGCCAAATCATATTAAGATTCTCTCCTAAGGATATTAATAGATGTAATTTGTAATTTTATTAATTTCTTTTATCTTATATTTAAAATTAGTTCTTCTATTTTTTTATTTTTTTTATTTTTTTTATTTGCTCATTACTTTTTTTTTTTTAAATGGTTTATTTTTAATCATTTAACTAATATTTTTTAGAATTATCAAAATAAGTTAAAGTTGGTATTAATCAGTTATTGATTAATTTAGTTAAGATTAGTTAGGATTAGCTAAAATAGTAAAATAGTTAAAATCAGTAAAATTAATTAAGGATTATATTTCTATAATTGAAAGTATTGTTGTTAGTAAATATAACCAATTCCTAATTTTTTCTTGGTTTTGATTTTTAAGGTTTATAAATTCATAGAATCTATTAGAATATTAAAAGAATTTTTATGAGTTTAAATTTGTATAAATTTATATATTACAGGTAATACTCATAATATTCAATATCTTTGGAATTGGTTATATTTAAACAAAGTGGGTTTGGTATTCTTTGTTATACTCCAAATATTATACTAGGGTTTGGAGTTGCACTAACAGCAATAACTGAGAAAAGTAATATTGCAATAACTACAAGTATTACCATGCAATCTTGAATGCTTATTCTTATTCTATTGTATCTGTAATAAGTTTCGAATCCAGTTTTTCTTCTTAAATCTGCTGGGCTGTTATTATTATTTCTCATCATTGTACTCACTCTCTGTTTTATTGTAAGTTTAAATTCTTATATAAAGCAAGAGAAAGAGAGCATTTGAAAACTAATAAGGAGTATTATTTCAAGTGTATTTTTCTTTTTTAAAATATTATTCAAATAGGGGTATCTTGCATATTGCTTAGTTTAATATTAAATATTATAAAATTCAAAAATATCTTTGATTATATTTTTTTATGAGGTGTGGTGATGGATAATTTAAAATCTTTTGAATATTTTGATGTTACAGCAGATATTGGTTTTTGGGCATATGGTAAATGTTTAGAAGAAGCTTATGAAAATGCTGCACTTGCTATGTTTAATGTAATGACTGATGTCAATAAAGTAAATTCTACTCAAAAATATGAATTTGATATAGAATCTGAAGATCTTGTCTCTTTATTATATGATTATCTTGAAGAACTTCTATTTTTATTTGATGTTGAACTCATATTCTTTTCTAAGTTTCAAATAAATATTAATAAACAAGATAATGGGGAGTATTGTCTTCATTGTATTGCTTATGGTGAGCCTGTTAATTGGGAAATTCATCCAAGAAAAAGTGAAGTTAAGGCTATAACTTTTCATAAAATGGATGTTGTATTTGAAAAAGATTTTGTTAAATTAAGTACTATTTTAGATTTATAATTTCTATGATTTTTTAATATTCTTTTTTAGTTTTATAAGTAGTAA
>JAKSUF010000029.1 GCA_024409145.1 archaeon
AAGAAGCTACAACAGCTATGGAAGAAGTAGGATTAAGACTTGGTGATGCATCTTACGAACAAGGTGTTAATAAAGATGAAGCTGTTGTATTAACACAAAATGTTCCAGTAGGTACATCAATGTTTTCTGGTCAAAAAGCAAAAGTTACATTAGGTGATAAGAGCAAAGCACCAAAAAGAGATGATAAAGATGATGATAAAGATGACGATGATGATTCTGATGTAAATATAACTAAAGAAGTTATTAAGGGAACAGCTTATATTAGAATTGAAAATAAATCAGTTCAAGTTGATGATGCAACAACATATACAGTTTGTATTATTGCAGATCAACCAACACTTGGTAGAAGCACAGTATATGAAAAATCTATGACAGGTGCAGATATCAAAAAACAATTATCACAACCTGTAGAAGTTGAAAGCGATTGTGATATTCATTTAACTATAAATGGAGAAGTTGTAAAAACACTTCACTATAATAAATAAAAACTAGTAGGTATTTATGCAAGGAAAAATAATTAATATTACAAATAAGTTTGTTATAGTAGAAGATAATGATACTAAACAAATTGTTAGATGTAGTTTGAAAGGTAAATTTAAAAAAGATAAAATAAATTTTTTAGTAGGAGATAATGTAATTTTTAATCTTACTAATAATGATGAGGAAGGACTTGTTGAAGAATTACTTGAAAGAAAGAATTCTTTAATAAGACCACCTGTATCAAATGTCGATCAAGTTATTTTAGTTTTTGCTAGTAAGAATCCTGATATAAGTTATGAAATATTAGATACATTTCTAGCAGTTATCGAAAACGAAGATATAGAAATTGTTCTTGTTATTAATAAATTTGATCTTGATGAAGAAGGATCAAAATTAATAAAAGAAAAATATGAAAAAATCGGTTACAAAGTAATTTTATCTAGTGCAAAACAAAATATAGGAATATCTGAAATTAAAGATGTACTAAAAGATAAGATATCTGTTTTTGCAGGACCAAGTGGCGTAGGTAAAAGTTCAATATTAAATGAAGTATTAGAAGATGCTGATTTAGAAGTTGGTGACATTAGCGATAAAACATTAAGAGGAAAACATACAACTAAAGGAACTGTTCTTTTAACACTTAAATCTGGTGGTAGAGTTTTTGATACAGCTGGATTTACAACAATCGATTTATTAAATATTGATGATGAAAATTTAGAATTTTGTTTTAAAGAATTTTTACCATACTTAGGTATGTGTAAATTTACTGGATGTAAACATGATAAAGAAATTGGTTGCGAAATTAAAAAACAAGTTGAAGAAGGAAATATATCAAAAGAAAGATATGATATGTTTATTGATTTTCAAAATAAATTAAAAAATAGAGCAAACCATAGAGAAAAAGATAATAAAATATATAAAGGTAAAAAAGTATTTATCTCATCAAAGGAAGCTAACAAAAGAGGATTAAATAACTAAGGAGGATCTTATGATTAAAATATTACCTTCAATTTTAACATCAGACTTTACAGATGTTAATAAAGATATTGATGTATTTAAAAGTTTGAATATTGATGAAATTCATCTTGATGTTATGGACGGGAATTTTGTTCCAAGTATGACATTTGGTCCTAAATATATTAGCGATATTAAAAGTCATCATAGCGATTTAAAACTTGATACACATTTAATGATTAATAATCCTATTAAACATATTAAAGATTATATTGATGCTGGATCAAATTATATTTCTATACATATTGAAACTAGTAAAGAAAAAGAAATAAAAACTATGTGCGATATGTGTAAAGAAAAGAATATTAAATTTGGTTTAGCTATTAATCCTGAAACAAATATTAAAAAGTTATTAAAAATTCTAAATAAAGTTAGTGTAGATTTTGTTTTAATAATGTCAGTTCATCCTGGTAAAGGCGGTCAAAAATTTATGTCTGACACATTATCAAAAGCAGATTTCTTAAATGAATTTAAAAAAGAAAATAATCAAAACTTTGATATAGAAATCGATGGCGGAATTAACCTTGATAATATTAAAGAAGTAATTGATAAGAAGATAGAAAGAATAGTAATAGGATCAGCTATCTATAAAGATGGATATATTGATTCTAATGTTACTGCATTTAATGATAGAATAAGATTAATTGCAGGAAATTAAATTTAAATATTAAAAAATTGTAATAAAAAAATTCACACCTTGGTGTGAATTTTTTAGTTAGTTAATTTATATTAAATCAATTAGCTAATTAGCTTAATTAATTTAAGATCATTAGTCTGAAATACCAGGAGCATGATCAATGTCTCCAGCATCTCCTGTATAAGCTTCGATAACAGTTGGTCTCTTCTTAGCAGAATATTCTTTGAATTTCTTTTCGATTTCAATATAATTATCAATTCCATCTAAGATAAGAGTAGGATCACTTCTATCAATTGTATGTAATGTGACTGTTCCAATTCCTAACATTCTATATAAGAATGATTGAGAAGATGAAATATCAACTATACGATAATTTTCAAGATTTTCTCTCTTAACTGTAAAGAATCCAGTTTGTACAACAAAACTTTTTTCATAAAGTGTATAGTATGTTGTAGATATTTTTATATAATCTTTAATTACAATAAATATTGTAATTATAAAAGCAATAGTAGCAATAGGTCCAAAAATATTTGGCATTGCAAAAACTTTGCTGATTAAATTTCTTAATATTAGAAGTACAATTGTAAATAAAATAAATAAACCAATATTTTTGATTGCTTTGAATGTTATTAGTTTTGTACTTGGTTTGATAGAAAAAATTTGTTCTTGATCCATAATTATCTCCTTTTCTTATAAATAAAACGTCATAACTTGCATTATGACGTTTATATAAATAATTTTATTAAGCCATTTTGTTAACTAAAGTTGCAAGTCTTGATTTTTTTCTTGCTGCATTATTTACATGTAGAATGTTTTTGCTTGCTGCCATGTCGATTGCTTTTGAAGCTTCGTTTAATAATGCTTTAGCGTTTTCTTTATCTCCAGATTGTGTTGCAACAACTACTTTTTTGATAGCTGTTTTAACTCCTGTTTTGATTATTTTATTTTGTTCTGTTTTTGTTTTGATTACTCTACATCTTTTTTTAGCTGATTTAATGTTAGCCATTGTAATAATTCCTCCATTTTGTTAATTTTTTATGTTGAACCTCGAGGGTGATGAGGTCAATTTGAGTATTATTATAATACAAATTACCCTTCAAGTCAACGGAAAACCAAAAAAATTCAAATAAATCAATAATTATAGAGACTTTTCAATACTTTAGTAAGAAAAAACGTCTCTAACACTTGTAAATATAAGGAAAAATAAATATATATAATTACTAAAATTTTTCTTGTATTTTTGAATTTAAATGATAAAATAAACTAGTGATAAGTAAAGTAATCATAAATATTTATAAAGATAAGGTGAAATATGACTAATTTATGTGTTTTCATTTTAATGTTTTATAATATTTTTAATAATAAATTAGATGATAATCTTATTGATTTTTTAAACGAAAAGTATGAAATTTCAATGGATGATTTCAATCGTATTCATGAATTAACAGAAGAAGAAAAACAATATGTAGTACATGCTGGTGGTAAATTAGATAAGTATACATATGTTAATAATTATGAAGCATTAAAAAATAGTTATGAAGAAGGTTATAGAATGATAGAATTAGATGTTGAGTTTACATCTGATAATGTTCCTGTTATGTTACATAGCTGGGATGGTTTTATAACATCTTACTTTGGAGTTGAAAGTAATGTAGTTTATTCATATGATAAATTTAAAAGTTTTACAATGATCAATGGATGGCATCAATTGTCACTAGAAGATACAATAAATTGTATGGATAACGAATTTAAAGATATGTATCTAGTAACAGATACAAAGAATGATAATAAAAAATTATTAAAGTTAATAAAAGATAACTACAGTTATATGATGCCTAGAATTATTCCTCAAGTTTATAATCAAGATGAATATTTCTATGCTAAAGATTTAGGATTTGAAAAAGTAATTTATACTTTATATCTTTCAGAAGATACTAAAGAAGAAATAATTAAATTTTCAAAAGATAATAAACCTTTTGCTATAACTATGAGTACATCATGGGCATATAGTGATTTACCTGTTCAATTATCAAAGATTGGTGTATATACTTATACACATACTATTAATGATTTTAAAGAATATGATTATTTAAAAGGTAACGGAATCAAAGGAATATATACAGATACATTATTATCTGTTAATGGTAATAGATTTGATTTCAAATAAGTAATGTTAAGAAATATGAGGTGAAAAAATGGTTTGTCCTTATTGTGGAGAAAAAGAATTAAAAGTTATAGATTCAAGAGCTTCAGATGATACAAGAAGTATCAGAAGAAGAAGAGAATGTGAAAGTTGTCATCAAAGATTTACAACTTATGAAAGAATTGAAGAAGTTCCAATTATTGTTGTAAAGAAAAATGGATTAAGAGAAGAATTTGATAGATCAAAAATACATTCAGGTATTGTTAAAGCATGTTGGAAAAGACCAATATCTTTAAGTGATATTGAAAACTGTGTAAGTGAAATTGAAAATGAAATTTATCAATCTGGAAAGATGGAAATTGATACAATGACTATTGGTGAAGTAGTTATGAAAAAGTTAAGAGAAATGGATCAAATCGCATATGTTAGATTTGCATCTGTTTATAAAAAATTCAATGACATTGATTCATTTATTGAAGCAATAAAATCACTATAGGAGAAAAAATGGCTGAAGATAATAAAACTAATTTTAATGAACAAACAATGGATTCTTTATCAAAAGAAGAACGTTTAGGCGTTATGTATTTTGCAGGTATAAAAGCATTGAAAGAAAAAATTGAAGATAGCAATAAACTTATGTTTAAACTTGCAACTTTAGATGAAGATAATGTAATCTTTTCAACTTTATTTTTCTTATTTGTAATTATAACAGGAAATAATAATGATGTTAAAAATACAATTTTAAGATGTAAAGAAGAAGAGTTTCAAGAAAAGAATTTAGATAAGAATAAAGTAAATGAATATATTGATAAATTTAATGCTAGAGAAAAAGATTTAGCTAGAATATATTTAGATGTTAACGGAAAAGTAAATGATGATCACGAATTTCAAGATGCATTAATTAAATCATATAGTGAATATTTAATGGATAATTTAGATATCAATAAAAATGATGATAGTTATAATGAATTAAGATCAATATTTCTATCAGCATTAAAAATTGCATTCGGATTTAGAGATGCTGAAAAGTAATAAGTAATAATCATTTGATTATTGCTTATTTTTTATTAAACATATTTTTAAGGAGGTAAAAATGAACGAAGATGAAAATAGAACATACATATGCATAGATTTAAAAAGTTTTTTTGCCTCAGTAGAATGTGTTGAACGAAATTTAGATCCGTTAAAAACAAATTTAGTTGTAGCAGATAAAGATAGAACAGAAAAAACAATTTGTCTTGCAGTTACACCTTCACTTAAAGCATTTGGTATTCCTGGTAGAGCAAGATTGTTTGAGGTTGTATCAAAAGTAAAAGAAATTAATAATAGAAGAAAAATGTATTTAAAAGATAAAACATTTAAAAATAAATCTTTTCTTAGTGATGATATAAATAATAATCCTGAAACAGAAATTGATTTTATAATTGCAACACCACAAATGCAAAAGTATGTTGATTATAGTACAAAAATTTATAATACATATCTTAAATATGTTTCAAGAGAAGATATATTTGTTTACTCTATTGATGAAGTATTTATTGATGCAACAAAATATTTATCTTTTTATAAATTAACAGCTAAAGAATTAGCAATGAAAATGATTAATGATGTTTTAAACGAAACTCACATTACAGCAACTGCAGGTATTGGTACAAATATGTATCTTGCAAAAATTGCTATGGATATTGTTGCAAAGCATACTGATCCAGATGAAAATGGTGTAAGGATTGCTGAACTTGATGAAATGGAATATAGAAAAATTTTATGGACACATCAACCACTTACAGATTTCTGGAGAATAGGTCCTGGTATTTCATCTAAACTTGTAGCTTATGGAATATATACTATGGGCGATATTGCAAGATGTAGTTTAACTAATGAAGATTTACTTTATAAATTATTTGGAGTTAATGCAGAACTAATTATCGATCATGCTTGGGGATATGAAAATGCAACTATGGAAAGTGTAAAAGCTTATAAGCCAAAAGCAACAAGTTTAACTAATGGTCAAGTTTTACATTGTCCTTATGATTATCAAAAAACAAAAACTATAATTAGAGAAATGACAGAAGAATTAGTATTAGAATTATTAAATAAAAAATTGATAACTGATCAAATAGTTTTAACTGTTGGATATGATATTGATAACTTAACTAATCCATTGATTAAAAAAGATTACCATGGTGAAATAACAATGGATCATTACGGAAGATGTATTCCAAAGCAAGCACATGGTTCTATAAATATTGGAGAGTTTACAAATTCTAATGATAAGATAGTAAAGAAAACAATGGAACTATTTGAAAATATAATCAATAAAAATTTATTAACAAGAAGAATGTATGTTGTAGCAAATCATACAAAAAATATAGATGGTGATGTAGAAGCAAAAATTGATTATGAACAAATGGATCTTTTTACTGACTATAGAGAAATCGAAAGAGAAAAAGAATTAGAAAAGAAAAGACAATATGCAGAAACAAAAATTCAAGAAGCAGTTAGAGATATTAAAGTTAAATATGGTAAGAATGCAATTCTTAAAGGATATAATTTAAAAGAAGAAGGTACATCAAGAGATAGAAACAAACAAATTGGTGGACATAGAGCTTAGAAAGGAGAAACAAATGGACAATTATAATGATATTATAAACATGCCTCATTATACATCAGTTAAACATAAACGTATGAGTCTTGAAGCTAGATCAGCACAATTTGCTCCATTTGCTGCTCTAAAAGGATTCGAAGAAGCAGTTTTTGAAACTGCCAGATTAACCGACGATAAAAAAGAACTTGATGAAGGATTAAAAAATTTGCTTAATGAAAAGCTTAAAGTTATACAAAGTGAATTAGGAAATAAAATTGAAATTACTTTTACATACTTTATAAAAGATAAGTATAAAGATGGTGGTAAGTATATAACTAAAACAGGTATCGTTAAAAAAATAGATGAAATAGAAGGTAAAGTTATTTTAGATAATTATGATGAAATAATAATTGATGATATCATCGAAATAGAGGGGAATAATCTAAATAATTTCAATAACTAATTGTTGACAAAATATGGAATCTCTTATATAATCACCTTGTAGTATTGATGTGAACACACATTATTAAAAGGAGATGCCATATGAAAGGATTTATGCTCACTTTACGTTTTATTATTACATTAGCAGCAGCTTGCTTCAACTTAAACATAAATATCATTGCTTGTAAATATATTCTTAGTAATGTTAATGTTTGGTTTAGCCAGGTTCCAGCAGTTCTAGTTGCTGTTGTAGTATTTGTATATTTCTTATTCCAGATTGCACTTGTTCCTTATATTATGTATAAGAGTATGAGTTCTGGTTGCAGAAAATACGGAATCAAATATTGTTAATAAAAACCTTAAAACAATGTAAATAAATTATTTACATTGTTTTTTTTTTGTTTATAATTACCTGTATATATAAAAATTAAAAAAAGAAAGTCAGGTATTGATATGGCAGAATTACAAAACATAATTGAAAAAGCTAAACAAGCTCAAAAAACTATTGTACTTCCAGAAGTAACTGATCTAAGAGTATTAGAAGCAGCATGGAAAGCACAAGAACAAGGAATAGCAAAAATTATTTTAACAGGTAACAAAGAAAAATTAAAAGAAATAGCAAGTGCTAAACCAGAAATTAATCTTGATGAAGTGACTTTTTATGAACAATCTTCTTTTGAAAAAACAGAAGAATTCATAAATAAATTATATGAATTAAGAAAAGAAAAAGGAATGACAGAAGAACAAGCTAGAGATTTTATTATGAATAATAATTTATTCTTTGGTTGTATGTTAGTTAAAGAAGGATATGCTGATGGTATGGTAGCAGGATGTATTACAGCAACAGCTGATGTTTTACGTCCAGCATTACAAATTATTAAAACAGCAAAAGATGCAAAATTAGTTAGTGCATTCTTCTTAATGGAAGTTCCAAATTGTGAATATGGAGCAAATGGAACATTCATATTTGCAGATAGTGGATTAAATCCAGCACCAACTTCTGAAGAACTTGCCGATATTGCAAAACAATCTGCAGATTCATTTAGACAATTAACAGGAAAAGAACCTAAAGTTGCAATGTTATCATTCTCAACTAAAGGTAGTGCAAAAAGAGAATACGTTGCTTCAATGGAAGATGCAACAGAAATTGCAAAACAAAGATATCCAGAATTAAAATTAGATGGAACATTACAAGCAGATGCTGCATTAGTTCCAGAAGTTGCTGCAAGTAAAGCACCTGGAAGTGAAGTTGCAGGAAATGCTAATGTATTAATTTTCCCAGATTTAAATGCAGGAAACATTGGATATAAATTAGTACAAAGATTAGCTAAAGCAACAGCTATTGGACCAGTTACACAAGGTCTTGCAATGCCAGTTAACGATTTATCAAGAGGATGTAATGCTGATGATATCGTTGGAGCAATTGCAATAACAAGTGTACAAGCTATTAAATAACATTTGGTTGGAGGAAAAATGTCTTACGGAGTTGTAAAAGAACAATTACATTCTATCGAAGAATTTATTGCTGAATCGCTAAAAACACATGATGAACAAAAAGCAAAAATTGATAGTGGTAATTATAGTGAAGAAGATATATTTGATTATGAATGTTTAAATTATAATATTTCAGGTATGTTTATCATGCTTAATCTTTTATCATTCGAATATCAAATTAGAGTTCGCGATAAATTATATCAAGTAATATTAAAATCACAAACAAAATCAATTGACTTTTCTCATGTTGAATCATTTACAAAAAGAGTAATGGATGTATTGAGATTGGAACAAATAAAAATATTAAAATCAAATCCAGATAATATATTCGATAATATTTATTTGAATGAAACAAAACAATTTATGTTCATTTATTACTATTACGGTATTAAAACTATTGCAAGTTTCTTTGATATAAATATTGATGGAAAAATAAATGCTCCAAAAACAATAACAATAGGAGACACTAACCAAGTTCAAAAAGATATAACTGACTTAAGAAGATATATAGCGAACTTAGTAATACTTGCTAAGTCAAAAATTGAAACATATAGTAAAATAAAAATTACAAACGTAAGAATTAATGTATTAGAAATTAGAAAAACTAGAACAAAGTTATATAACTCAATTTCAGATAGAACATTAAAAGTAAGTTATGATGATGAAATTAAATATATAAATTCTAGAATTAACTTCTTTAATACAGAACTTATTAAATTAAGAACAACATTATCATCTAAAGATGAAGAACTAAATAAAGAATTAAAAAATATTTGTGAAAAATATTTAGGAATAAACATGTCTAACTTCAATGATATTTCAAATCAAGCAATTAAACCTATAGAAGATAAACTTAATCTAGAAAAAGCTAGAGTTGATGCTAGAGTGATGGCACCAAATATAGAAAATGAAAATCAAAATTCGGAGAATAATGATGGAAATAACAATTAAGAAAAAGAATGTTGAAGAAGTAGATAGATATTTAAAAAGTTTTTTAAAACAAAAATCATTAACTGAAGATGAAATTAGAAACTTTACAGCTGATGATACTGATCTATATAAAGAAATATTACTTGAAGAATATTTTGCAGGAGCACTTACAGTTTTATGCGCATGTGGTATTGAATTTTCAGCTGATGACAAATCATCAGAACTTGATATAGAATTTGATCAACCACAATTAGTATGTGATCCAATATCAAAAATTATGGTGGGATTCGAAGAACTAAAAGAACAAGTTAGAGTATTAGTTGATAAAATGCAAAATGAAATAGATCCAAATGAACTTTTAAATATTGAAAAAGAAATACATGGTAAGTTTTATTCTTATTTAGGCACAGTTACAATTCTAAATAAACTAGGAACAAGAATTGTTAGTGAAAAAATATTTGATGATAATTTAAAACAATATTTAGTTGCTCAAAAAGATGATGTTGAAATAAAAGACTATTTAGAAGTAAATAGAGAAATAAATGATCTTACAAATTACTTCTATGAAAAATTTAATATTTTAAAGATACTTAGTGTTACACAATTCAAAAAGAATTTGAAAATGAGAGAAGAAAATGTTCTTGAAGCACTTATGAATGCAAGAAGACAAAATGATGTATTGCCTGAAGGTTCTGATAGAAGAAAAGAACTTATCATGAAACAGTTTAGTGATATTGATGATAACTTAGTTGACCTTAATGAAGAATTAATCATTAAAGAAGCAAAACACCAATCAGCTATTCTAAATTTCTCAAAGAAACACTTTGGATATATAATAAAATAAAATTGGATAGAAATTTATATAAAAATATTTGAAAATTGCTTGAAATCTAATAGAAAAATTATTATAATATAAAACGTTATATAAATAAATACTATCCAATCGGGAGGAACAAAATGAAAGTATTAGTAATTAATTGCGGAAGTTCTTCACTTAAATACCAATTACTTGATATGGACACAGAAAATGTCCTAGCTAGCGGTTACTGCGAAAAAGTAGGTATGGAAGGATCATTCGACACACACAAAGTAAACGGAGAAAAAATCAAAGTTGAAAGACCAATGCCAACACACGAAGAAGCATTAA
>JAKSUF010000290.1 GCA_024409145.1 archaeon
TCTTCACTAATTTCTTTTATGAGATCTTCTTTGGAAATATCTAACTTAGAATTGGAATCTTTTGAATTATCATTTGAAGAAATCTCTTTTTTAGAACTATTTGGATCTTTTACAATATCCTCATTAGAATTAATTAAATTAGATGAAATTGAATCTTCTGATATATTATTTGAATCATCCAAATTAGATGAATTATAATTATTAAATTCCTCAAAGATTCCTTTTTTGATTTCTTCACGCCATAATTCTTTTTCTTCTTCTCTCATGGCATCTTTTTTCTTTTCCATTTTAGTTATAACTTTTTTAGGTATCTTTTTCTTTCTAAAACGTTTTATTTCTTTTTCATCAAGTTCTAAAAAGTCAGAAATTTCCCAAGCAACTTCATCATTTTCAAACATTATTTCAAAAAATGGGAATATTGTATAAGCTACTTGAAGAGAAATATGCATCTTCAATTCCATTTTTTCAGCAATTTGATCTCTTAAAGCTCTTTTACCTCTTGTACGACCCATTAAACTAAATGACATTGGACTTTGGACTTTAGAAAATTTTTTATAAGTTTCTTTTTTAGCTAAAGCAACTCCAGGACCCATGAAATCAGAAGCATATCTCCAATATGCATATTCTCTTGATTGGCGTGTTCTTCCAAAGAATATATCTGCTTTAGAAATCATTTCATAAGCTTCTTTAATTTCTTTAGGTTTTTCATATTCTCTAGGAATATTTTCAGCAATATATTCCATTACTAATGAAGGGTCTTCATTCATTTCAAATAAGACTTTTTTAACTTTAGCAACATCCTTACTTTTAAGAACTCTTGTAACACCATCAAATATTGTTGCAGTATTATCTTTTTGACTAGTAATTTCAAGGGAATCTTCATCAAGAGTCCCTCCATTTTCAACAATAACTTGTAAAGTATTAATAGCAGAACGCATATCTCCATTAGAACGTTTAGCTAATTTTTTAAGAATATCTGGGTTTACTTCAACACCTTCATTTTTAAGAATTTTTCTTAAAGCAGCATTAATAGTAGGAGAACGAATCTTCTGCATCTTAATAACTTTAGCATTATTTTTTATAGTAGCTATTTGTTTACTATAAAAATCATTTGCCATCATTACAATAGGTTGTTTAGAGTCTTTAATAATTTTATTTAAAGCAGCAGCACCTCCACGGTCTTGATTACCTTGAAGACCATCTACTTCATCCATAATTATTAATTTTTTATTCTCACCAAATAATGACATTGTAGAAGAAGATTCACCAACAGTACCCATAATAACATCTTTAGAACGTTTATCACTAGCATTAAGTTCTATGAATTCTGAGAACTCTTTAGCAATAATATGAGCCATTGTTGTTTTTCCAGTTCCAGCAGGACCTACAAGTAACAAAGCAGGAGCAGAATTTCCCTTTTTCCACTCATTAACCCATTTTTGAATTTCTACCTTCTGTTTATTATTACCTAAAACATCTTTAAATGTTTTTGGTTGGTATTTATTTACCCACAACATTGTATTTACCCATTATCTTTGGTTAGTATTTATTTAACATACATATAATACTGTAAATATTGTTATAAAAATTTAGTAAGTAATGCTTCTAATTGAATTCTAGGATTAGCTCCTTCACGAATTCTAAAATCTGTTTCTGCTAAAGCACCAATTAAATCCATATAGACTTCTCCATCCATATAACCTTTACTAACACGGCTAGAAAGTTCACTATATATTTGGTTAACCATATCTTCACCACTAGTACCTTGTTCAATCATAATAGAACGAAGAATATTACGAGCTTCAATAAAATTACCTTGTAAAGCAGACTGAATCATTTTCTTGATTTCTTGAGGTTTAGCTTTAGAAACTACTCCAAAAACAGAATCTTCTGTAATAATTTCTCCTTGAGAAGCAGCAGACTGGAGCATATTAACAGATTTACGCATATCTCCTTCTGCAAATTTAACAATAGTTTCTATAGAATTATCTTCATAGTCAAATCCTTCAGATTGAGCAATAGATTTTAATCTATCTACTATTTCTTCACTTTTAATAGGTGCAAATCTGAATATTGCACATCTTGATTGAATAGGATCGATAATTTTTGATGAATAATTACAAGATAATATAAATGATGCAGTTTTAGTATACATTTCCATTTCACGTCTAAGTGCATGTTGAGCATCTTTAGTCATATTATCAACTTCATCTAAGAAGATAATTCTAAATGGAGCTCCAACAGGTTTTAAACGACAGAAATTTTTAATATTTGTTCTTACAGTTTCAATACCTCTTGCATCTGAAGCATTTAACTCAAGGAAATTTGCTCTCCAATTCTCACCTAAAACAGATTTTACAAGAGCAAGAGCAGAAGTAGTTTTACCTACACCTGCAGGACCTGTAAACATTAAATTAGGCATGCTTTCACTATCAACATATTTTTTTAATCTATCAATGATATGTTTTTGTCCAACAACATCATCTAAAGTTTGAGGTCTATATTTTTCTACCCAAGGTCCCATCATAATATCACTTCATTAATTAAATATATTTAGTTACTTTTAATATTCTATAACTATTGTTCGAACTTAATAATTAATAATTTTAAATAATTAACATCATACTTTATAATAAATTTATTGATGAAAATTATGAT
>JAKSUF010000291.1 GCA_024409145.1 archaeon
ATTATTGATTTAATAAATCTTATTTAATTTTTTTTAAGTTTTTTAAGTTTTTTATTTTTTTTAATTTTTCTTTTTTAATTTTTTTCTGTTTAATATGTGATTTATTTTTAAATTTTTATTTTTATTAATTTGTCTAGGATTTCCATAATCCATGGAGATTACAGTATTCAATAGCTTCTATATCTTCAATTTCTGCATTAATGTCAAATACTGCTTTAGGTTCGTCACCTACTAAAGTTTCACGGTAAATTTGGTTTCCTATTTTTAATTCAACAAAAGTGATATGGTGTTCAGTTTCCATTGGATGTTGGACTTCACCTACTTTTACAACAATTTTGTCATCTTCTTTGCTTATTAATGGAATGTGTTTTGCTCCACCTTCGCCGGATTCTTTAGCTTCTAATAATTCCATTGCTTGATTACAACAACTTAATTCTCCTGCACCTTCAGAAACTACTTCTATAATATTTCCACAAATATTACATTTATAAATTCCGTTCATTTTTGCCATTTTTTCATCTCCTTATTAAATTAATGTATAATCTTAATTTGTTCGTAATTATATTTATAGTTTTATATTTATCAAACTAATATTTATATTTCTATTTTTTCTGAGTTTCAGCTATTTTTATTAGATTTTATATAAATTTTTAAATAAAATAATCGAGTATTATAATTATAATTTATATATATTTTATATATTCTTACAAATTTTAAATATAATTAAATTTAATAAATCTATTGATTAAAAATATTAAACTTGGTGATAATATGAGTCTAATTATTGCTTATATGGGAAAGAAAGGCTGTGTGATGGCAAGTGATAAGCGTAGAATTGCTTATTTTGGTGATAAAGATAACCGTGAACTCTTAGAACAAGAAATTTATTCTGGTACTTTAACTAATGACATTGAATTATATAATCGTGCTGAAGAACTTGATATTGTTTTAAAAGTTTCAGATGATGCTTCTAAAATTAAAACTGTTGAGGATGTTGTTGTAGGAGAAGTTAGCTCTAAAGGAACTTCTGAAACAAAGAGAAAAAGAATCTATGGTACTACTAATGGTTTCCAAATTGTCCAGTTATCTGGATCTGAAATTATTAGTGTGGAAAAAGGTTCTTCTTCAATTATTTTATTTGGTAATAAAATTACTAAAAAATTAGCTAGTGAAGCTTTAAATAAAAAATGGAAAGCAAGTTTCAGCTTAAAATATATGGGTGAATTATTTGGGGAAATTATTGAAGATATATCTTCTAAAACTCCTTCATTAGGTAAACAATATGATGTTTTAATTAAAAATCCAAAATTATCTAAAGATGAAACTCAAAAATATCTTGATAATATTGTAGATATGGATGTTAAATTATTAGCTAAATTTAGGTCAAAACTTAGGGAAGATTTATTTAAACAAAATGAAATAATCAAATTAGCTGCTACAATTGTTGAGGAAGGTTCAATTGGAAAAATTATCTCAATTGATGATAATATTATTCATGTTAAATTAAATTCTGATATAAGAGCTTTTGATACTAATTGGAAATTATTATCCTCTCCAAATGAAGAAGTTGTAATGTTTGTAGATAATGGTTCTGCTTCTATTGGGGATGAAATTGTTATTGAGAATGAAACATTAGGTATTAAGGGTAAATCTGTTGACTTATCTTGTAATATTATTTTATGTCATTTAAAATAGTAGTTAAAGAGGAAGTTTTATGAAACTTACATTTTTAGGTTCTGGTGGTGGTAGATTTGCTACTATCAGTCAGAAAAGAATGAGTGGAGGGTTTAGAATTGATGATTTTGATGGTAAAAATTATCATGTAGACCCAGGCCCAGGAGCACTTGTACGTTCATATCAGTTTGGAATCAATCCTTCAAATTTAGATGGTGTTTTTATTTCTCATTCTCATACTGACCATTATAATGATGCAGAAATTCTTATTGAAGCTATAACTAGGGGTATGACTAAAAATAATGGGATTATTATTGGAAGTGAAAGTGTTCTTGAAGGTTATGGTAGATGGGGTCCATCTATATCCGCATATCATAAAGCAAATTCTAAGAATCTTGTATTAACTCCAAATAAAATCAATCGTTTTCCATTTTTATCTATAAAAGGTACTAAAACTATGCATGGGGACCCAACTTGTGTAGGGTTCCAAATGGAAAATAAGAATGGTTTTAAGATTTCTTATACTGCAGATACAAAATATTTTGATGAATTATCAAGATATCATAAGGGTGCAGATATTTTAATAGCTAGTGTTCTTAGACCTGGAACTAAATCCATTAAGGGACATATGTGTACAAATAATTTTGCTAATTTAATTAATGAAGTTAAACCAAAACTTGCTATTATGACTCACTTTGGATTTAAAATGATTTCTGCAAATCCTGTTGAAGAAGCTAAAAAAATTTATAGAAAAACAGGTGTTAAAACTTTTGCAGCATTTGATGGTATGAGAATAAATGTTAATGAGAATCAACCTGAAAAATCTGAAATGATTAAACTTAAAGATAAATTTTCAAATAAATATCAAAAAAATTTTGAATACTCTAAATCTTTTAAGAAAGAATAGCTTTAGATTATTTTAATTTTTTTATAATTATTTTTTTTTTTAAATAGTTGAGATAATATTTTAGATTTTATAAATCT
>JAKSUF010000292.1 GCA_024409145.1 archaeon
ATAAACTTTAATAATATAAATTATAGTTAATTTTATATAATTTTTATTTATTACTTAATATTTAATTAAAATATTTTATGAGATTACAATTATTGGAGGAATATACTTGCTTTTATTAATAAGTCCTATAAATCATGAAGAAGCTGTTGAATCCATCGAAGGTGGAGCAGATATTGTAGATGTTAAAAATCCTAAAGAAGGTTCTCTTGGAGCTAATTTCCCTTGGGTTATTAAAGATATTAGAGAACTTACTCCTGAAGATATGTTAGTAAGTGCAACTTTAGGTGATGTTCCTTATAAACCTGGAACTGTTTCATTAGCAGCTATGGGTGCATTAGTTTCTGGTGCAGATTATATTAAAGTAGGATTATATGGTACTAAAAACTATGAAGAAGGTTTAGAAGTAATGAAAAATGTAGTTAAAGCTGTTAAAGATAATAATCCTGATGCTACTGTTGTTGCTTCTGGATATGCTGATGCTCACAGAGTAGGTGCTGTAAGTCCATGGGATATTCCAAAAATAGCTAGAGATTCTGGTGCAGATTTAGCTATGTTAGATACTGCTGTTAAAGATGGACATACTTTATTTGATTATCTTGATATGGATGATCTTAAAAAATTCACTGAAGAAGGTCATGAATATGGTTTAAAAGTTGCTTTAGCTGGTTCTGTTAAAAAAGAACAATTAAAACCATTAAATGATATTGGATGTGATGTTGTAGGTGTTAGAGGAGCTGCATGTGTTGGTGGAGACAGAAACACAGGTCACATTGACAGAACTGCTGTAGCAGAATTAAAAGAGCTTGTTAAATCCTTTGAATAATTCTAAGAATTATTTTAATTATTCACTTATTTATTTAAATAGAATTAGTTATTCTTTTTAAGATAAGATTTCATTATAGTTATTATCTAGTTGAAAATTTAGATAATATTTCAGCATGTTTATCTTATCTAACTTAAGATAATTATTCTTTAAATATAAATTTTATACTATATTTTATTATTTTTTATTTATTTGTTACAAACGGTTAGGGATTAAACGTTTTAAAAATGTTTTTGGTGGGAAATTATGTTTTCAGATAAAATTTTAAATGCTAAACCAGGATACACTTATGATGATTTTTTACTTGTTCCAAATGCATCCTGGATTGAAGCAAAAGATGTAAATACAAAAATTAGTTTAACAAAAGATATTCAACTCAATATTCCTATTATGAGTGCTGCTATGGATACTGTTACTGAGTCTAGATTAGCTATTGCTCTTGCTCAAGAAGGTGGAGTAGGAGTTATTCACAGAAATATTACTCAAGAAGCACAAGTAGAAGAAGTTAAAAAAGTTAAAAATGCAGAAGACATTACTGTACGCGATGTTGTTACTATTAACCCAGATTCTTCTATTGAAACTGTTCAAGATATAATGGAAAATGAATCTATTAGTGGTCTTCCAGTTATTGAAAATGAAAAAATTGTTGGTATTATCTCTAAAAGAGATGTAAGACCTATTTTAAAATCTGGTGCTAATAAACAAGTTAAAGACATCATGACTTCTGATGTTGTTACCATTAAAGAGAATATTTCTCCTGATGAAGCTTTAGATATTGCTTATGAAAATAAGGTAGAAAGACTTCCTGTTGTTAATGATGAAGGTTTATTAGTTGGAATTCTTACTATTAAAGATATTTTAAATCAAGATCAACATCCTAATGCAGCTCGTGATAAAAATGGTAAATATTTAGTTGCTGCTGCTTGTGGTCCTTTTGATTTAGATAGGGCTATTGCTTTAGATGAAGCTGGTGCAGATATTATTTCTATTGACTGTGCTCATGCTCATAATATGAATGTAGTTAAATTTGCAGAAACTATTAAAGATAATATTAATGCTGATTTATGTATGGGTAATATTGCTACTCGTGAAGCTGCTGAAGATTTAATCGCACATGGTGCAGATGGTATTAAAGTAGGTATTGGTCCTGGTTCTATTTGTACTACTCGTATTGTTGCAGGTATTGGTGTTCCTCAATTAACAGCTATTGCAGAAGTTGCTGATGTAGCTAGTGAAGCAGGTATTCCTGTAATTGCTGATGGTGGTCTCAGATACTCTGGAGATATTGCAAAAGCTATTGGTGCTGGTGCAGATGTTGTAATGCTTGGTAATTTACTTGCTGGAACTTTAGAAGCTCCTGGTGATGTTGTTACTATGAATGGTAGAAAATTCAAAACTTACCGTGGAATGGGTTCTATGGGTGCTATGACTGGTGGTTCTGGTGGAGGAGCTGACAGATACTTCCAAGAATTAGATAAAGGTTCATCTACTCAAATGAAGCACTCTAAATTAGTGCCTGAAGGTGTAGAAGGTGTTGTACCATATAAAGGAACTGTAAATGAAGTAATCTTCCAATTAGTTGGTGGATTAAAATCATCTATGGGTTACTGTGGTGCTAAAGATATCCCTACCATGAAAGAAGTTGCTCATTTCGTTAGAATCACTTCTAGTGGTATTAAAGAATCTCACCCTCATGACTTCTTAATAACTAATGAAAGTCCAAATTACCCAACTTTAGATTAAATTTAAATATTAAATTTTTTTAATTTAATTCAAATATTAAAATTTAGATTAAATTTAAATATT
>JAKSUF010000293.1 GCA_024409145.1 archaeon
AAAAAAATTTATTAATTAGTTTAAATAAATATTAATTATGAGTTATTAGATAGTTTGTTCTATAAACTATTACATTTATAATTACTATTTTATTATTTAAAATTCCATCTGGTGTTTAGATGAGTGAAGATATTAATAAAACTATTAATGAGTTACATATTTATGAAAAGAAGGTATTGAATGAGTTGGCTCAAGATGAGAATGCAACTCCTGAAGAAATATCTGAAAAAGCAGATTTAAATATTAAATCTGTTATGAGTGCTGCAGGTTCTCTTGCTGCTAAAGGTATTATTACTGTAAACAAAAATATTGAAGAAAAATTTTCTTTAACTGAAGCAGGTGAGAGATATTCAAAAATTGGACTTCCTGAAAGACGTATTCTCAATGCTTTAAAAGAAAAAAAAGAATTAGCTATGAAAGAGATAGCAAACTTGGATGATATTGATAAAAAAGAAATTAATATTGCTATTGGATGGTTAGTTCGTAAACATTGGGCTAAAATTAATAAAGGTGTAGTTAATATTACCGAAATTGGTGAAGAATCTGTGGATAAATCTGGTGATGATGAGAATTTAATTTCTCTTTTTACTAAGAAAAAAGAATTATTCAAAGAGAATTTAGATGCTGAAATGGTTAAAGGTTTAGCTGCTCTTAAAGATAGAAAAAACTTAATTGCAGAGGATAAAATTATTTCTCATAGTTTTGAATTAAATGATTTAGCTAGAGATATCTTAAAAATTGGTTTAACCTTTGAAGAAGAAGCTACTCAACTTACTCATGAGCAATTAAAAGATGGTTCTTGGAAAGATTTAAAATACAGGCCTTATGATATTAATGTAGAGTTCCCAAAAGTTTATGCTGGTAAAGGACATCCTTTAAGAAGAATTATTGATGAAATTCGTGAAATATTCTTAAATATGGGTTTTACCGAAGCTAATGGTAATGTTTTAGATTCTGCATTTTGGAATTTTGATGCTCTTTTCCAACCTCAAGATCATGCTGCTAGAGAAATGCAAGATACTTTTTATATGAAAAATCCATTAACTTGTGATTTACCTGATGATGAAATTGTTAATAAAGTAGCTACTGCTCATGAGGATGGTGGAAATACTCAATCTGAAGGTTGGGGTTATGATTGGGATAAAGATGTGGCTAAACAATCTGTGCTTAGGACTCATACTACTGGAATTTCTACTAAATATTTAGCTAATAATCAACCACCAATGAAGATGTTTTCTGTAGGTAGAGTATTTAGAAGAGAAACTATGGATTATAAACATTTGCCTGAATTCCATCAAGTTGAGGGTTTAGTTGCAGGTGAAGATATTAATTATCAAAATTTACTTGGTATCTTAAAAGAATTCTATAAGAAGTTAGGTTTTGAAGTTAGATTTAGACCTGCTTATTTCCCATATACTTATCTTTCTACTGAGTGTGAAGTATATTTAGAAGAAAAGAAAAGTTGGATTGAACTTGGGGGTTCTGGAATGTTTAGGCCTGAAGTATTAAAACCTTTAGGAATTGATACTCCTGCTTTAGCATTTGGTTTAGGTATTGAAAGATTAGCTATGATTAGATATGATTTATCTGATATTAGATCACTTTATAAAAGTGATATTAAATGGTTAAGAGAACTTAATTTAGAAGAAGGAATTAAATTAGATTAAATTAGATTAAATTATTATCTAATTAGTAATTTTATTTATTTTCTTATTTTTTACTTTTTTTATATTTTTTATAGTTTAAAGTGGTATTATGACTAATTTACGCTTAATTTCTTGGAATGTAAATGGTATTAGGGCTGTTCATAGGAAAGGTTTTTTAGAATGGTTTGAAAAAGAAAATGCAGATATTGTATCTTTGCAAGAGACTAAAGCTCAAGTAGATCAATTACCTAAAAAACTAATTAATATTCCTGAGTATAATAGTTATTTTCATTCTGCTCGGAGAAAAGGTTATAGTGGAGTAGCTACTTATTCAAGAGTTAGTCCAAATAAGGTTTTTGAAGGTATGGGTATTGATAAATTTGATACTGAAGGTAGACTTCAACGTTTAGATTTTGATAAGTTCACTCTTTTGAATATTTATTATCCTAATGGTGGACGGGATGAAGAAAGATTAAAGTATAAACTTGATTTTTATGATGCATTCCTTGATTATACTAATGATTTAAGGGACCAAGGATTTAATTTAGTTATATGTGGTGACTTAAATACTGCACATAAACCAATTGATTTAGCTAGACCTGATGCTAATGAAAATGTTTCTGGATTTTTACCTGTTGAAAGAGAATGGGTTTCTAAATTCTTAGATAATGGTTATGTGGATACTTTCCGTATGTTTAATCAAGATGGTGAAAATTATACTTGGTGGAGTTATAGAACCAAAGCAAGAGATCGTAATGTGGGATGGAGATTAGATTATTATTTTGTTAATGAAGAATTTAAAGATAATGTAAAAAATTCTTATATTCTGTCTGATGTTATGGGTTCTGATCATTGTCCAATCTGTTTAGAATTAGATATTTAGGAAGTTTTTTATTTTTATTTTTATTTTTTATTATATTTTGGAAGTTTTTTTATTTTTATTTTTATATCTTATTTTTTTTTTAATTTTTGTTT
>JAKSUF010000294.1 GCA_024409145.1 archaeon
AATATTTAATATAGAATATTTAATATAGAATATTTAATATAGAATATTTAATATGGAAGTATTGGATTAATTAAAACCAATCTTCTAAACTTTTTTGTGTTGTATTTAATTTTTTCATTTTATCTACTACATTCATAACTCTATTTTGTGAGAATCCATGTTCTTCACACATAAATTCGCAGAGTTTTTCAATATTGACATTTTTGAACTTAATTTTATAATCTGTGTTTACTTCTGGTTTTAAGAATATGTTTCTAAGTTCATCTGGATCAATTGGAAAATCAACATCTAATTTTAGAAGTGCATCTTCTAAACTACCTTCTTTTATAAGTTTAATTCCTCTTTTTGCTCCAATTCCATGAATTCCATCATTAAAATCAGTTCCTACCATTAATGCAACATCAATTAATTCTTCTCTTGTTAGTTCAACTTCATCTAAAGATTTACTAAGTTCTATATACTCTAAATGTGAAAATCCTCCACTTAAAGTTAAATTTCTGATAATTCTTGTTGCTCCAAAAAGAAGACAATCATAATCTTGGGAAGCTACTGCCCATGCATCACCTTTTGTAACCATATATGATGCTTGTGCTTCTCCTTCTCCTTTTGCTTGAACATAAGGGATTCCCATTGCATCAAGGAGTGCTTTTGAAGACTCAATAATATAAGGTGTCATTCTTGAAGTTCTTATTGCATATTTTCTTGCAGCTTCTTCATCACCTGATGCAATAGCTTCTTGTCTTTGTCTCTCTGCTTCTTCTTTAATATTTCTTCTTTCCTGTATAGTTTTAGCTTTATATGGTGAAGATTTACCATCAAAAACATAAATAGGTTTAATACCTTTTTCTACAATTGATGATGTTCTATAAAGAATACCGCTTAAATGGGAAGTTACATTTCCATTATGGTCCATTAAAGGAGTTCCATCTCTTTGACGTATTCCTGATAAAAATTGATAAATTGTATTGTATGCATCAATAGCTACCGTTCTACCTTCTAAATCATTTAAATATATTTCTTCTGGAGAAACTATATCTTTAAATTTCACTCCCATTATTTCACCTATTCCATTCGTAATTTTTTGTGTAAATCTTAATTCCAATTAAAGATAATTTGTTGCTTTTTTATAATTTAAATTAGATGGTTATAATTATTTTCTTTAATCTTATTTTTGAGTTTAACTTAAATTATCTGGGTTTTCAATGTATCCAGAAATTGCGGATGCTGCTACTACCGCAGGGTTAGCTAAGTATACAGAAGAGTTTGAATCTCCCATTCTTCCTTTAAAGTTACGATTTGTTGAAGATATACTTGTTTCTCCTTCTGTAAGTACTCCCATATGACCTCCAAGACATGGTCCACATCCTGGATTACAAAGTATAGCTCCTGAATCAAGGAATGTTTTTACATATCCTCTTTCCATAGCTATTTCATAAATCTCTTTTGATGCTGGAATAATAATTAATCTGACATCATCATGTACTTTTTTACCTTCAAGGACTTTTGCAGCAGCTTCAAGGTCAGATAATCTACCATTTGTACAAGAACCAATAAATCCTTGATCAATATGAGTTCCTACTACTTGGGATATTGGTTTAACATTATCTACATCATTTGGGCAAGCTATTTGTGCTTCAAGATCATCTACATTAAAGAAATATTCTTTTTCATAAATAGCATCTTTATCGGATTTTAATATGTTTAATTGACTCTCTTTTTTACCAGTTCTATTACAAACATAATCAATTGTGGCTTTATTTGGTTCCATAATACCATTTTTTGCACCCATTTCAATTGCCATATTTGTCATAGTCATTCTACTTTCAACATCTAAATTATCAATAGTTTCACCACAGAATTCTGCAGTTTTATAAGTTGCTCCTGCAATTCCCACTTCTCCTATAATATTAAGGATAAGATCTTTTGAAACTATTCCTTCTGGGAGTTTTCCTTCTACTTCTATTTTAAGAGCTTCAGGAACCATAAACCAAGTTTTTCCTGTTGCATAGACCATAGCTAAATCAGTAGCACCCATTCCTGTTGAAAATGCACCAAATGCTCCATAAGTGCATGTGTGAGAGTCTGCCCCTACAATGATTTTTCCAGGTTCAACAAGTCCCTTTTCTGGCAAGACTTGGTGACAAATTCCTTCTCCATGAGTATAGTGGTGAGTAATATTTTGAGTTTTGATAAAGTTTCTAGCTACTTTTTGGAATTCTGCACTTCCAATTGTGTTTGCAGGGATTACATGATCAAATACAATAGCTATTTTTTCATTATCCCATACTTTATCACTTATTTTTTCAAATGTTTTTATAGCTGGTGGTGAAGTTCCATCATGAGACATAGCAAGGTCTACACCAACCTCAATAATCTCACCAGGTGCAACTTCAGTACCTAATTTTTGTGATAATATTTTTTCAGTAATATTCATGAGTACTCCTCCGCATATGTTTAATTATAAAATATTCTTTAAATTATACTATTTTAAGTATAATTGCTTGATTATCTATTAGTGATTTATAAATTATTTCATTAATTTTAGTTGATTATCTGTTAATAATTTATTCTAAAATATTTAATAAGTTTAAATATCTTTAATTTGAGTTTATATCTATG
>JAKSUF010000295.1 GCA_024409145.1 archaeon
CCAATATGGTCCATCTATACTACTAATTTTGATTCCTCCTCCAATAGAACCATCATATCTTATGATTCCTGAAGATTCATTACTAATCATTAGTCCATCTCCTAAATAGAAACCAACGTGTCCAATAGGTGCTCCATTATAAATAAATACTAAATCACCAGGTTGAGCTTCTGCTCTTGTAATGATTACACCAGCATTACTGTTAGCGATATCATTTGATCCTCCTGATAATTTAATTCCAAAGTTTGCACATACATATTTAACATATGATGAACAATCAAACCATTTATCATTTGATCTATAATTTCTATCAAAAGATTTAGCAAATTCAATTAATTCATCTGCTACTGAAAGTTTTGCAACTTCAATAACTGGAAGTTGAACATTTGCATCTAATTTAACATAGTCTGCACTAACCCATGATTGAATTTCATTATATACAATTGCAATCCATTTTCCATCAGGTGATTGACCTACTGCATTAAATCTAGCATTTGCATTTAAAGATGCAATCTTTGTACTATATACACTTGGTCTTTTTCTAATATTTAAAACACCACTTTGAATGTTTACTGTTGCATTTAATGAATCACCTTCTACAATAACTGCTTCAGCTATACTTTCATCAGTTATATCAGAAGTAACTTTCTTTATAATTTCATCGATTAGTTTTTCTTCTTTTTCTTCATTTGCATTAACTGCTTTAACAAATTCTACTCCATTATCAAGATCTACTAATGTATTAAATACATAATATTCTTTACCTTTATAAAAAATTGAATAGAATTGATTTCCATCAGTAACTTCTTGTCCACAAACTAAAACTCTATCACCTGTATTTAATAACATATTTTTTGCAATATTGTTATCAAAAGCTGGTGTTGTTCTTAGTCTAACTGAAGTTCCATTAATAGTTGCATTTGATTCTGTTACTGAAACATATTCACCATTAATGTAACCAATTACACCATCAGTTTCTGCTTTAATCCAATCTCCATTGATATCTAATATATTAACTTGTACATTTGGGTCTAATGTTTTAATAATTGTAGAGTCCATACTAGGTTCAACTCTAAAATTAACTCTTGTTGATGTACTAGCACCTTGTGCTACTACTGAAAGTGATAATGTCATTACGACTGCAAGCATTCCAATAGCAAGTTTATTCTTACCACTTTTAAATAAATTAAACATATAATTTGTCTCCTTTGTAATTTTTCTGTTACCTTTAAATTGTTAACAAATTGTTACAAAATTATTATAGGTCTTTAATATTATTTTGTCAATTCTTTATGGTATATGGTATTTTTTACCATTTCTTTATGGTTAACAAAACATCCTTCTAACCCTTTATTTATAAGGTTTTGAATTAGATTTTATAGTAATATTTGGTAAAAAAATTTTTATAAAAATTGTCCAATTTTGCTTGTTACACTTATTTAATAATTTGTAACAAATACTATTTTTGCAAAAGAAAAAAGATATAACAAGAATCTTAAAGGGAAGTTTAACTACTCAATATACATTAAACTGAAAATCGATTCTTAACTTATATCTCCTATCTCATAAATTCATTATTCAAATTTATAAACTTACTATACCGAATTAAATATAAATTTCAATACTTTTGTTGAAATTTATTTTAGTTCAATTTTTTCTTTCTTAGTTGTCTTTAAATTTTTATATGCTTCATTATCTACCATAACATCGCTTTCTATTACTCCACCAACTTGCATACCTGATGCAACGAATGTATCATGTCCAATATGACATCCTGGCATTGTTGTTGTATTTGCTCCTAATCTAGAATTATCTCCAACAACTGCACCAAAGAAATCTAAATCCGTTTCATTCTTTTCATTTGTGTTATAGTTTTTAATAGTAATATTATTTTGATCAAATCTTCTATTAGCTAAAATAGTTCCTGATCCAATTCTTGCTTTATTGCCTATAATAGAATTTCCTACAAAAACATTTGTTGCAATTTTTGCACCATTCATAATTAATGATTCTTTAATTTCAGAACCATGACCAATTTTAACATCACTTCCTATTATTGTGTTTGGTCTAATATAAACATTAGTACTAATTTCAACATCGTTATTTATAATTACTGGTCCCACTATTTTTGTAAAAGAATCAATTTTTACATTTGATCCAATATATACTTCACCAACTATTTCTACGTTATTATATTCATTTTTTGTTCCAACAACTTTACTCATATATTCTTTTAAATTTGATAATGTATCTTTTGTTGTTTCTTTTAATGCATCTTTATTATCAAGTTCATCTAAATGATTAAAGTATTCATTCATATCAATCATATAATTACCTCACTCTTTAATTAAATTATAAAATATTTATTAGATATGTAAAGATAAATTTATAAAATATAAAAAGAACATTTCATAACGAAATGTTCTTTTTATATTTTATGTTTTTATTATCTTAATGTATAACCTTTATCAGTCATATGTTTTAAGAATCCATTATAGAATTCATCTATTTCTTCTGATGTTAATGTACTATCATCACGACCAATAATTGCATTGAATGTCATAGATTTTTTATCATCATCAATTCCTTTTCCTTCATATACATCAACTAATTTAATT
>JAKSUF010000296.1 GCA_024409145.1 archaeon
ATGTATGTTAACAATTGGTCGCGTATATGAAGCAAGTAATGTTTTAAAAAAAGTAGTGTGAGTTTGAGATTAAACTCAGTAAGAATCTAATAATTTTTGAATATCTAATAAAACAGAGTTAATAGCTAAGTTTAAGAGTTGTTTTCCATAGTCTTCATCAACATAAACTCCATTTTCTTCAATATCTCTTGCACCTTCTTCAATATTTGGGTCATTTGCTCTTGCTTCTTTAAATGCAGATAAACCGATTTCTCCATAGGTTCTAGTATCATCTTGGTTTTTAACTTCTTCTTCATTTAAAATTCCAAGAACTTTTGCCATTGATAATTCACCAGTTCCTCCATGTGGACCTTCACTTTCAATAATTTTACTATTTAATGTAACTAATAAACCAGTTTTATCTTCAATTTCGTTTAAACAAGCTACGATTGGTAAGTTACCACCATGTCCATTGATGATGATTACTTTATCAATTGATAAGAATTTTTTTGCTGAATTCAAGACATTAATTATTTCATTACTTACTTCTTCTAATGAATTATGTATTCCATGATGGATTTCATCAATTTCATGAGCTGGGTAAATAACTCCTAAATATTTAGCTCCACTTTCTAATGATGCATTAAATGCAATATAAGATGCTATTTTAGCATCTGTATCAATTGGTAATGCAGGGCCATGGTTTTCTAAATGGGATCCAAGTGCAATTACTCCAATTTTATGAACATCTGGACTAATTATATTTCCTGCATTTAATCTTAATTCTACCATTTTATCACATTCTATAATTGTTATTTATGGATTCTATAAATTATTGATAATTTAATAGTTATAATTCTTAAAATTTAAGTTTATTATTTATTAAAGATTAAATTCTTTAAGTAAATATTAAATATCTATATTTTATTAAAGATTAAATTCTTTAAGTAAATATTAAACGTCTAAATTCCAAATTTCATCCCCAACATAGTGGATTGTTTTAATAGCTTTACCTTCAGTGTTTTCTACCATTTCAGAACCACTTATCTGGCTAATTCCAATAGCTAATGGTTTGTTGTGTTTTTCATCAACAATAATTACAATATCTCCTTCAACTATGTCTTCACTAGCATCTACAATTCCAGGGCTCATTACATCTGCACCTTTACTCATAAATCTAACAGCACCCATATCTACAACAACAATTTTACCTTCTAATTCAATATTTAATGCTGCTTTAAGTGTAGGATATGGTTTATCATTAATCATTATGATGTATGGTTCACCATTTACTAAAATGAAATCATATTTTTCAGACTCTAAAACTTCGAGTTTATCTTTATTACTAATGAAAGATCCGTAAGTTCCAAGTTCTGATTTTATTTCTTTAACTTTCTTTTTCTTTAGGAAATATCTTTTTTTAATTTTCAAGTTAACACCTTTGATTTAATTAATTTAATATATGTTTAATGGGTTTATTATACTTATTTAATTTTTAATATATTATCTTTATTTATTATTTTACTTTATTTTAGTATTTTAAATTAAAAAAATAATAGTTTTTTTCCTTTTTTAGTAAAAAACTTTATATATAATGGTTCATATAATTAATAATGTTATTAAGTTAAACTATTCTATGAATATTTTTAGATTAAATTTTATAAATTTTTCATTATAGTTTTTTTAATTCACTTAAGATAAATTTTATCTAATGAGGACTATATCGGTTCTTTGATAATATTATTTATTATTACTTTTGACATATTATGTCTTAAAATAGATAAATTTAAATATTATCTAAACATATTTATTATAGTATAGGTGATAATCATGAGCGGACAACAAAATGTTCAAAGACCACTTGATGCATTAGGAAAAGCAATTAACTCTCCTGTTTTAATCAGACTCAAAGGAGAAAGAGAATTCAGAGGTATACTTAAAAGTTTTGATTTACACATGAACTTAGTCCTCAATGATGCTGAAGAGTTAGAAAATGGTGAAATCTCTAGAAAATTAGGTACTGTTCTCATTAGAGGAGACAATATTATTTATATTTCTCCATAAGTTCATCTAATTTTTAAGTGTAATTTATGTTTTTTCTTATTGTATAAGTTTTCTTATTCAATAAGATTTTATCTATATAGTTCTTAAGAACATTAGCCAATTTTTTATTAAATTGCTATTTATATTAATTATGTTTTCAATATAGCTTTAGCTATCTAGTTAACATTTCAAGATTATATTTTTATTAAAACGGATAAGGAGGAATGGTTGTGAGTAAAGGAACTCCATCAATGGGTAAAAAGAATAAAAAGACTCATATTAGATGTAGAAGATGTGGTAAAAACACTTACCATATACGTAAAAAAGTTTGTGCTTCCTGTGGTTTCGGTAGATCCAGCAGAATAAGAAAATACAGTTGGCAAAACAAAAAAACTCTTACTGGAAAAAGAGTTGTATAATTTTAGATACTTTGTATCACTTAAATTTAATTGGGATAATAAATGCATATTATCTCATTTCTAACATTTTATAATAAATAGCTTTTAGCTATTTTTTAGTAATCTGATTATAACATTGTTATATTGTTGTCTATTTTTTAAAATATTTTTTTATTTTTTTTGTTTTCTTTGTTT
>JAKSUF010000297.1 GCA_024409145.1 archaeon
TTAACAACACAATCAACATCAATAATATTAACTATTAAACAATATATTGAATTTATTTATTTAATTCATCATCAGGATTCTTAAACAAATTAAAATCTTGAACATAATCTTTTCCAGTTAACATAGCAATTTCTGCTTTTTGAAGTTCACTACCTAAATAAGCAGCATGTTCAATTCTAGTTACAAGATTTTGGTTAATAATCTCTTCATAAATCTCCTTAGCAGATTTACCTTCAATAATTAAATCTGCTTTGTTCCTTTTATAATGAGTTGCAGTTATTTTACTAGAATCAACATTAACTCCATGATAAACCTTTATCTTAAAACTACCTGCTTTATCACGAACAAATTTCATAGGTTCTTTACGACTTACAGTTTGAACATCAATCTTTTCAGGTTTTAAATTTAATCTTTTTCTCTTATCTTTAAATACTAATAAATTAACCCCTAAATCTTTTGGAATAGATTGACGATTTTTAGCTAAAAACATCATTTTAGATGCAATAGATAACTCTCTAACACTACCACAAGTTTTTCCACTTTCTTCAGGAGTAAATAATATACTTGCACCAACTTCCATAGCAATTCCTGCAAGTAATGCATTAGCCCCAACAGAATCAGTATCCATAAGTTCAATCACATTACCTACACCAAAGAACATTGGTTTTTTATCAATTTTATGAAAATCATCAAAAGCACGTATTGATTCAACAATACTACTACTATTAATAGGGTCTAAAATTAAATCACAGACAACATCAATACCCTCACAAGCATCAACAAGTTTTTGCATAGATTCTACACGATCTTCAGGAGTTTTTGGAACAAATCCTTCTGAAAAATTTGTTGGTAAAATAACCGCAGGAACTTGTTTTTCTTTAATAAGTGGTAAGACTTCTTCAAAATTACCATTATCTAAACTTAAAACCATATCAATACCATGGTTTAAAGCAGCTTTAATCTCATTAGGATTTAATGTATCAATACTAAGAGGCCTATCTCCCACAATTGGTCTTAAAGTATCAATAAGCTCAGGAATTTCATCAGAACGGTCTTCACCAGCAATCATACCAATATCAATCATATCAGAACCAGAAGCTACAAAAAATTCTGCTTTTTTAATTAAATCTTCTTTAGATAATATTGGTGCACTAGCTATTTCAGATAAAACTCTCATTGGGAAATCATCACCCACTGGAAGTTTACCTACCATAATATTATTTTCTTTTTTAAGAAGTTCTTCTCTAAGTTCTAAATTATTTTCATAATCTTCAATAAATTTTAAAGCTTGTCTCTTCTTTTCTTCATCAATAAGCATATCTGCAGGAGTATCACAAGATAATTCAATTTTATCAGATAAATCTAAAACCATAGCTAAATCTGCAGCATCAGTAGATCCTTTGAAACAAGGAATATTAAATTCATTAGCTATTTCTTCACTTGATTTTCTTATTAAACCTGGAACAAGAATTAACTTAATATCTTTTAATTTATCAGAAAAATTATCTTTAATTTCTTTAATTATTAAATTAGGAGTTAAAAAAGCAGCAACTTGAGTATCTGCTATATGTACAATGGTATCTTTTGAAGATTTATCGGCCATCTCTTTAACTAAGGGATAAGCTAAATGTCCAGTAATAATAAGTATTGTCATAATATCTCCTTTAATAAAATACTAATAAAATTATTCATCATATAAACGAATAGTAGCATGCCTGTCTGCCCAACATTGAATTACAACACCAACAGGAAGACCTGCAGTATGAGTATCCATTTTTAAAATTTTAACATCTAATGCAGTTGTTTTACCTCCAAGCCCCATAGGTCCTTTTCCATTTTTATTGATTCTCTCAAGTATTTCTTCTTCCATACTTGCAAGAGTTTCATCAGAATTTCTCTCACCAACAGTTCCAAGTAAAGCTTTTTTACCTAACTTTAAAGCCATATCAGAAGTTCCTCCAATACCTACACCAATTACCATAGGAGGACATGGTTTTCCTCCAGCACTAAGTACTGCATCTACAACATAATCTTTAATTCCTTCAACACCATCAGCAGGTAAAAGCATAGCCATTTTATTGTTATTCTCAGAACCAAAACCTTTAGGCATAATTGTAAATTCAATATATGGTTCATCAATTAATTCAATATCAATAATAGGTACTTTATTACCTACATTAATCCCAGAGTTTTGACGTGTGATTGGATCTACAACATTAGGTCTAAGTGGAACATTAGCAGTTGCTTTTTCAACACCTTTAGCAATACCATTGTAAAGATTTTCAACATCAACATTACCAAGTTTCACGAAAACAATAGGAAGGCCAGTATCTTGACACATTGGAATAGATTTTTCTTCTGCAAGTTCAATATTTTTTAAGATATTAGAAATATTTAACTTAGCCAAATCATCTTCTTCATTTTCAAGAGCGTTTTCAAGAGCAGATTTTACATCATCACAAAGAACAATAGCTGCTTTTTCATAAAGTTTACAAATAGTATCTTCAATCTGTTTTTCACTAATCATAAAAATCCCTAATAATTTAAATAAGTATAATTGTAATAATAAATGTAAAATAATTTTTATAATACTATAATATATTAATTATTTAAT
>JAKSUF010000298.1 GCA_024409145.1 archaeon
TTCCTCCGGGAGTACTCATACGAGCTCTAAATCCGTGAACCTTAGAATGTGATCTTTTCTTAGGCTGAAATGTCATCTTCATGGAACAAACACCTCCTTACTTACTTTCAAAAACCTTAATATATATAATAAGGTAAATTAATTTTCCTAGGAAAATAGCAGTTCGATTATATTAAAAAAAGTGCCTTACGTCAAGGAAAATAGCCTAATTCAAAAAATTAAATTTTGAAAAAACTATATAATGTTAACACTAAAAAAGTAAACACAACATGTTGATTATTCATTTAAAAATACTCAATGTGTATATTTAAGATTAACATAATGTTGTCCACTAATTGTGGATATCTTGTGGAAAACTTGTTAATTAAAAAATAATAAATGAAAAAAATCCTTTATTTTCAAGACATTAAAGGTTAGTAAAAAGAAAAAAGTTATCCACAAAGATAAACATAATAAAAATAAGAAAAATAATATTATTAAAAGTTATCCACAAAATGTGATTAATTATATGTGGAAAATGTGGATAAATATATTCGTTGAATTATTTTCTTACTTATATTATCATTTATATAGAGAAATTATGTAGTCACATTGGAGGTAAATAATGTCGGAAATAAGTGAAAAATGGGACTTAATTAAAGAAACCGTCCGCAAAGAATACGATATTTCCAACGTTTCATTTAATACCTGGATTATGCCTTTAAAATTTAAAGGTGTTGAAGGTGATATTATCACTATCGCTATTTCTTCAGATAACTCTCAGCATTTCAATTATATCAATACAAAATTTAACACCTATTTTAAGATTGTTATTTCTGAAATGTTTAATCATGACTATGAAATAGTATTTAAACTTGAAAAAGATATAGATAGTAAAGATAATGCTATAAATGTAGAAAAAAACGTATATAACATCAATTCAGAAAATGCAAATTTAAATTCAAAATATAAATTTGATACATTTGTTGTAGGTGGAAATAATAAAATGGCTCATGCAGCTTCTTTGGCTGTAGCCGAATCACCTGGAACAGTTTATAACCCTCTATATATATATGGCGGAGCAGGTTTAGGTAAAACACACCTTATGCATGCTATAGGTCATTTTATATTAGAACAAAATCCTTCAATGAAGGTTTTATATGTAACATCAGAAACATTTGTTAATGAAGTTATTGAATCTGTAAGAAGTGGTAATGCTACAGCCATTACAAAAGTAAGAGAAAAATATAGAAGTGTCGATGTATTAATGGTCGATGATGTTCAATTTATAATAGGAAAAGATGCAACTCAGGAAGAGTTCTTCCATACATTTAATGCTCTTCATTCAGCAGGAAAACAGATTATTATTTCTTCTGATAAACCTCCTAAAAAAATGGAAACATTAGAAGAAAGATTTAGATCACGATTTGAATGGGGACTAATCACAGATATTCAGCAGCCAGACTATGAAACAAGAATGGCTATCTTAATGAAAAATGCTGAAATGTATGATAAAGAAATTGATAAATCTATCATTGAATATATAGCAACTAATATTAAAAGTAATATTAGAGAACTTGAGGGAGCTTTTAACAAAATTATTGCTTTTGCAAAGCTTAATAATGTTGAGCTTACATTAGCATCTGCTGAAGAAGCTTTAAGAGATGTTATATATCCTGATAAACCAATAAAGATAACTCCTTCCTATATTATAGAAGTTGTATCCGAGCATTTTGGTATAAAGCCTGAACTTATTTTATCTAAAAAGAAAAATGCTGAAATTGCTTTACCTAGACAAATTATAATGTATTTATGCTGTAAATTAACTGATTCATCACTAAACGAAATAGGTGATGATTTAGGAGGCAGAGATCATACTACTATAATGCATGGTAGAGATAAAATAGCTGATGACATATTAAAGAATAATGATTTAGCTACAAAAATAGAAATAATAACAAATAAGATTTCACCAAATTAATAACATTAAGATGTGGATTAATTGTTAATTGATGTTTATAACATTTTTTAAATTAAAATAATAAAAACTGATGTGTGGAAAAGTCGGTATTTATAAACACTAATTCAAACAAAAATCACATAGTTATTAAATTAAAAAAATCTTTAAAAATAAGGGTTTGAATGCATTTTCCACAAATTCACATCCCCTATTATTATTACTATTAAATATATAAAATAATAATATATAAAGAAATTTTCAAAACAAGCGAAGGGAGTTATACACATGAGAATTGTATGTTCTAAAGCTAATCTATTAAATGGAGTTAATATAGTATCAAAAGCTGTTCCAAGTAAAACATCAATGTCTATCTTACAGTGTATTTTAATTAAAGCCGAAAAAGGAGTTATTACATTAACTGGCAACGATACTGAATTAGGTATTGAAACTATTATAGAAGGAACAATAGTAGAAGAAGGTAAAATTGCTCTAGATGCTAAATTCTTTTCTGAAATAGTAAGAAAACTTCCTGATAATGAAGTAGAGTTAGAATCAGATGAAAAGTTTGTTACAAATATTAAATGTGAAAAAGCATTATTTAATTTGATTGGAAAAGATGGAGAAGACTTTACTGCTTTACC
>JAKSUF010000299.1 GCA_024409145.1 archaeon
TATTTATTTATTTATTTATTTTTAATTTGAGTAGGTTTGAATATGTCTTCAAGTATCGAAGAGAAAATGGTTAATTTATCTAATAAATTAAGAAAAGAAGGTTTAGCAGTTAGTATTAGGAGTACGAAAGTAGCTGTTGATACTTATAATTTAATTGGTGATAAAGATTATAATTTATTAAAAAGTGCTCTTCGTTCTGTTTATGTTAAGAGTAAATATGATATTCCTAAATTCGATGAAGCATTTTCTATGGTATTTATGCCTCAGCCATCTAAATCAATATCTGAGGAAATTCAAAAACAAAAATCTAAACAAATGGGTAAAACAAAGATAAAATCTAACAAATTTAAAATTAAAAAATCACAAGCTAAATCTAATACTAATAATCAGAACATTATTGAAGATTTTAAGGAAGTTGCTCAAAAAAGTATTCCTAAAGAGTATGAAGAACTTGCAAGAGATAATGAGATTTTAAATAAAGACTTAACTACATTAAATAGATTTGATCAAAGAGTTTTTGAGCTTTGTCAAGAATTAGGTAAAAAAATAGCTAATAAACATTCAAGAAGAGCAAGACTTGAGACTTCTCATAAAATAGACATTCGGCGCACTATGCGAAGAAATATGAAATATGGTGGAGTTCCTATTGAACTTGTTAATGTTAAACCAAATCCTCATAAAAAACAACATTTGTTTTTAAATGATATTAGTGGTTCCTGTGAATGGATTAGTAGTTGGTTTTTTATGTTGATGTTTGCTTGTCAATCTGCATTTAAACATTCTTCTATGTTTGAGTTTGATAATAAAGTTATTGAAACTACTGAATTTTTAAAAGAAAAAAACATGGTTGATGCATTTGCAGAAATTAGAATGCTTAGGATGAAAAATGCTATGGTTCGTGGAACATCTGACATGTATTCTGCATTTAATTCTTTTATTGATCAAACAAATCTTAGTAAAAAATCTTATGTGATTATTCTTTCTGATTGTAGGGATTGGGCTGGACCTAAAGTTGATGGAGTTCCGGCTAGTGTAGAAGTTATAAGAGAAATATCTAGATTATCTAAAAAAGTTATTATTCTTAATCCTGAAGATAAAAAGAAATGGGATGTTGTAGATAGTTGTGTTTCTTTATATACTGAAGCTGGTGCAAAAGTGTATGAAGTCCGTACTTTAAATCAATTAGCTGATTTTATATCTGCTATGTAATTCTATAATCTTGTACTTTTTATTTTTCTTTTTTCATAATTTTTTTATTTTAATTTTGTTCTTTTTTATTTTTTTTCTTTTTATTTTTCTTATTTAACATAAATATTAATAATATTAAAAATAAATTTATTTTTAGTATATATTTATATAATTTATTATTTATTATCAAGGATGACTTTTTATGCAAAAATGTACTAAATGTGGAAATCCAAATGTGATTATTAAAAGAAAAGCTTCAGGACAATCTTTATGTAAAGAATGTTTTATTAAAAGTATTGAAAAGAAGGTTATTCAGACTATTAAAAAAGAAAATTTTATTGAAAAAGGAGATAAGGTTTTAGTTGCATTATCTGGCGGTAAAGATAGTGTTGTGACTTTAGAAATACTTAATTCTTATGTTGAACGTCATATGATTGAATTGTGTGCTGTCACTATTGATGAAGGGATTGAAGGTTATCGTGAAGAAGGTGTTGAAATAGCTAAATCTCATGCTAAAAGATTGGGAATTCCTCATAAGGTTGTTTCTTTTAAAGATACTTTTGGTATTGATTTAGATGAGATAATGGCTTTAGAAAAACATAGAGGTTCTTGTACTTATTGTGGAGTTTTTCGTAGATGGATTATAAATAGGGTTGCAAGAGAGTTTGGAGCAACTAAGATAGCTACTGGTCATAATTTAGATGATGAAACTCAAGCTATTATGATGAATTATTTGGAGGGGAATGTTGAAAACCTTGCTAAAATAGGTCCTAAAACTGAATCTAAAAATGAACTTTTCACTATTAAAATTAAACCTCTCCGTGAAATTCCAGAAAAGGAAATTGGACTTTATGCATTAGCTAAAGGTTTAGATATTCATCTTGCAGGTTGTCCTTATGCTCAAGAGTCTTTTAGGATGGAAGTCTCAAATATTTTGAAAGATTTATCTAAAGACCATCCTACTATTATGTATTCTACTCTTAGAGGTTTTGATAAAATACGTCCTGCTATTCGTTCTGAGATTTCTCAAGATTATGAATTTGATACTTGTGAAAGATGTGGTGAACCTTCTTCTAATAGATTATGTCGTGCATGCACATTCTTAAAAGAATTAAATAAGTAAAGAATAAAGTGATGATATGGAATTTACAGTTATTTATAATGATAAAAAAATTAATAAAAGTTCAGATAATGAAAATTTAATCATTAAAGATGTGTTAGATGAAATGGAATTATCTTCTGAAACTATTGTTTCTAAAAAGAATGGGGATATTGTTATAGAAGAAAGTTCTATTGAGGATGGTGATGAAATACAATTTATTCAAATTATCTATGGTGGATGATTTTTATTAGCTAGTATGTTAGTTAATTTTTTTTATTTGATATA